>NZ_JARXNQ010000001.1:300000-600000 GCF_029872055.1 Sulfurimonas sp. C5 | reverse complement strand
GAGTGATATCTTCGGTCGTATAGGCGGTGAAGAGTTTGTAATATGCTTGCAAAATACTACTCATGAAGGTGCACTTGCATTTTCTGAAAAAATTTTAAAAGAGGTAAGAACCTTACAATATAAAAACAATGAAGGGCAAAGCATTTCATTTACTGTGAGTATAGGTATATCAGAGTTACAAAAACATAAAACTTTTACTCAGTTACTCAGAGAGTCGGATGAAGCTCTCTATCGAGCAAAAAACAGTGGACGAGATTGCGTGAAAAGCTAAATTATATATGCAATTTCAGCTTGTGATCCAAGACGCATAGGCGGTCCCCAAAAACCTATACCTGAATTGACGTAAATTTTTCCACCGTAATTGAGCGTATGCAGACCTTTGAGATATGGTTGCTGCAGCATTACAAGATGGTTAAACGGCCATAGCTGTCCGCCGTGAGTATGTCCACTCAAGATAAGCGCGGGTTTAAAACCGTTTAAATACTCTATAGATTTCGGTTGGTGAGAAAGTAGGATAGTAGGGTAGTTTTTATTGATAGATGAGAATGCTTGATAAAAATTTGGTTCTAAGATACCTGTACGATAACCAAAGAGATCATTCACACCAACAATATTTACTTTTAACTTATCAATAGTGATTGAATCATTTAAAAGAATTGTGATTTTTGTTTTTGTTTTTATAAATTCTATAACTTCTAAAGGATTATGGAAATATTCATGATTCCCAAGAACCATATAGATGCCGTATTTTGCATTTATATGATTGAGTTCTAAGATTGCTGGAGCAATAGTATTAATCTCCGTATCAATGAGATCACCGGTTATCATTACAAGATCGGGATGCAGAGAATTTATCTTCATAACACTCTCTTGTACATATTTTTGATCGATGAGTCCACCGATATGCAGATCACTGATTTGAACAATTGAAAAATTGAATAGCTTGGCTTTAACAACGTTGATGACAGGTTCCTTACTTCCTTCATATACCCCTGCTGTCACATATGAAGTAGCAAGTGCCATCAGTGCACCGTCCCCCGTTTTTTTAATAAAGTTGCGTTTTGATAACTCCACATGTTTAAGTGTCTTATGAAACAGATGGAGTATCTCATGAAGAATAAGGTAAAGCAGTAGGACAAAAGAGATACCTATTGAAGTTGAACTTAGATATAGTAGATTGTAGGGAAGCAGGTCACTATATCTAATGAGTCCATAAGAAAGATTGAGTGCAAAATTCAGAAGCAGAAAAAATGTCAACCATCGTTTTATAGATGTACTTATGAGCAGTTTGCGTATGACCCGTAAGTAAAAAAGGGCATGAAAAGAAAAAAACAGAGTTAATAAAACTGAAAAAAACAAAATACTTTTCACACTTATTTCCTAATTGATGTAGCTGTTAAAAAGATATAATCCTTTCCTGTAATAGTAACACGAAATTTTTTCTGTTGCAGATATTTTTTGCAAAATACAACATCTTTGTAAAGATTTGACATCTCTGAATAATTATAGTTTCTCATCATCGCACCGTATATCATCTCCCCGTCAATCCAGCGGCAGTTTGGAAATGCCAAAATAAGAGCACCGTCCGGTTTGAGTTGGTTTTGTACTACAGACATAAAGATTTCGTTGAGGTTAAGATTGGAGCTTTGCAGGGTACCTATGCTTATAATAAGATCAAATTTCCCAAGCTCTAATGAATGCAGCTCTTTAATATCGGCTTGTAAAAAATCAACATTGTTATGTGCTTGAAACTTTTGTTTTGCATCTTCGATCGCAGAGTGACAATAATCAATTCCTAATAGTTTCAGTTCTTGAAAATTTGATGCCTGCTTTTCTATGACTTCAAACTCATCTCCGTTGTTCACGCCTAAATTTAAAATTCTTGTACGTTCATTTAAGTTGACGTTTTTTAGAGCGTGTGAATAGTGGTAAATAAAAGAGGTCTCTTCATTTTTATGAATTTGTGCAAAGATAGACTCTGAACCGTACTTCTCCTCTTTATCTGCATCTACGGCATGAAAACTGTCATTTGAGAGTTTTTTATAGCGCATAAGTACAAATTCTTCGTCTAAAACTTGAGGCGTTAACATTTTACATTTTAAAATTTGTGCCAAATCGAGCCATGTTTTATAAGTGTGGATTATTATTTTTTTATCTTCTAAATCCGGGTTATATGCTTTAAATTCGATAATATCATGCTCACAAATTGTAACTATTTGTTCTTCTAATATTTCTATGATTTCTAAAAGTGATTTTGAGTATAAACTTAACATAAACGGTAACATGCAAAAAACATTCCTGAATATCAAAAGGAATTGATAAAAATTTGATACAATAAGTGAAAGTTATATTTTTTTTTGGGAAAATAAATGAATGATAATATAAGTTTTTATAAATTTATGCATCGTCAAATTTTAGTTGTTATAGCTTTATTGGTAGGTACATCTCCCGGTTATCTTATTACGGGGTACCTTTATACCAATATGGTTATAGAACTATTGTGGTTTTTTATAATACTTCTGGTATCAATTTATGGATATCAACTGTATATACGATTTAAACATTGTGACACTCTAGAATTACAAGAAAAGTGGCTGACAAAAGTAAGTTATTTTATGTTTGTGTACTTTTCTCTTTGGACTATAATGTTTGTTTATTATGTTATGCATAACAATATAGACATGCATTATATGGCTATTGCTACACAGCTAGGTTGTACAGTGGTGGCTGCAACGATTTTAGCATCTCAAAAGAAGCTGGTAATTTCAACCGTTTCTTCATTGATGTTACCAATCACAATTTATTTATTAATGGTTGGTTCTGTATACAGTGATATTCTTGCTTTTTTTACCGTAGTACTTAGTTTAGTATTGCTTTATGCAGCTAAAAATACGCATGAATACCTTACAAAGAGTAGGTTTCAAGCGTATCACGACTATTTAACAGGTTTGGGAAATAGAAGATATTTTATTGAGATGCTTGATAGTTCAGTTAGAGAAAATCGTGATAGATTTACATATCTGCTGCTTATTGATCTTGACCAT
Organism: Sulfurimonas sp. C5; assembly: GCF_029872055.1. Taxonomy (NCBI): domain Bacteria; kingdom Pseudomonadati; phylum Campylobacterota; class Epsilonproteobacteria; order Campylobacterales; family Sulfurimonadaceae; genus Sulfurimonas; species Sulfurimonas sp. C5. The sequence continues at coordinate 596,956 of NZ_JARXNQ010000001.1, read as the reverse complement.
TTTAAAACTATCAACGATACTTTAGGTCATGATGTAGGAGACCAGCTATTAATCGAAGTTTCCCAACGTATGACAAAGTTGGCAAAAAAAGGTGAACATTTTGTAGCCCGTTTAGGAGGAGATGAATTTTGTATTCTCTCCAAAGGATTTGATACAAATGAGAGTTGTCTCGAAGATGCACAAGAGTTTTCACAAGAACTTTTAGATGAGATCAAGTATTCCTATAACATTGAAGGTAATCATCTGTTCATCAGTTCAAGTATTGGTATTAGTATTATTAACAATCCTAAGCTTCAGGCAAATGAGTTTTTAAAAGAAGCGGATATTGCCATGTATGAAGCAAAAAGTAACGGCAGAGACGGCATACTTATCTTTAATGATGAACTTTGTAAACTTATTGAACAAAAACTTGAAATAGAAAGAAATCTACACTTTGCAGTTGATAAAAATGAAGTTAGATTACAGTATCAGCCACAATTAAACGTAAAAGGTCAAGTAGTTGGTTGTGAAGTACTTGCTCGCTGGCATAATGAAAAACTGGGACTAATATCACCCGATGTATTTATTCCGATAGCTGAAAATACGGGATATATTCTTGAATTAGGTGAATATATACTTGAACGTGCATTACAGACATTGGTAAAATGGGATCGCAGCGGTATAAAACTGAGACAGCTTTCTATCAATATCAGTATGAGACAGTTTTTAGATAAAAGTTTTGTTGATATGGTTGAAAAGCTATTTGACAGATACAACATATACAGTTTTAAAACACAAGTAATCTTCGAAATTACGGAAACAAGTACATCTGAAAACTTGAAAAAGATTGTAGATGTTATTAATGACCTTAGACGACTTGGAATTAAGTTCTCTATGGATGATTTTGGAACTGGATATTCATCACTTAGTTATCTTCGTGAAATGCCGATAGATGAGTTGAAAATCGATAAGTCCTTTATCTCAAGACTTGATGATGAACAACAAGCGTTACTTGTTAAAAGTATTATTGAGATCTCAAGAAACATGAATCTTTCTATTGTGGCAGAGGGTGTTGAAGAACAGTATCAAAAAGATTTCTTAGAAGAATTAGGATGTGATCTTTATCAAGGGTATTATTTTTATAAACCGCTTTGTCAAGAGGATTTTGAAGCTCTTTTTTAAGAGCTCAAAACCGTTTGAAAAAATTAAAATGAATAAGTTTGAAACAGCTTATTTAGTTCTTCCGTACCTAAAACTCCAATGTGGCGGTACACTTCTTTTCCATTTTTATCAAAAATGATTTGAGTCGGTATCATTCTTACCTTTAACTCATAAGCGGCATCTCTCTCTTTTTGTACATTGATAAAATGGATATTGTACTCAGGATGTTTTTTTGTGACTTTATAAAGCATTTTCCCCATTATTACACAACTATGACAGCTTTCTGCACCAACTTCTAAAAAGAAAGGTTTTCCCTTTCCAATGCTCATCTCAACGTATTTGTATTTACTCTCTTGCAGCATCTGCTCAGCAGCTGTCGCATTCAGGCTCAAAAGCAATAACAGTATTAAAAATAATTTCATTTTTCTCTCCTACAATTGTAAATAGGCCTGCCATGCAAAATAGACACCTATAGCTATGAGCATAAGGGCAAAACCTTTATTTATGTAATTTGATATGTGTGATACAACTTTGCTTGAAGTAATACTTTGGGTAAAGCCTACTGATACCCCTGCCATTAAAAGCAATAGGGAATGTCCTAATGCAAATGTTAATATCAGTCCATAAGCATATATATAACCGCTATTTGCCGCAACGCTAATAATAGCTACAAGAGGAGCAGAAGCACATGGAGTGCTTACTAAACCAAAGATGATTCCTATTAAAAAACCGCCGAAAAGTCTGTATCTTATAAGGTGTGTCATGATTGATGATTTGTTTACTTGTCCAAATATCCCCCATGCATAGAGTCCAATCAGTATGCTAAGGATTGCAGCTAGAATATATGCCCATATTGGAGCAATTGAGAAAAAGCCACCAAATTTTGCAACAATAAAACCTAAAATGGAAAAACTTATCATAACACCAAGTGCAAAGAGTGATGCAAATGCGTAAGTATATAAAACTTTCTTTTTCCCCTCTAAGTCTTTATTTAAAGCAACTGAACTGCCTACTAAAAGAGGTACTGAAATAAGTGAACATGGTGCAATTGCAGTAATGCTGCCTGCACCAAATGCACCAATAAATGCTAAAAGCGTATTTGATTCAAGAAGGGCTAAAACAGCTTCTTGCAAGTTTAGGCTTCCATTAAAGCAAGCACTTCGTCTACGCTTAGAACTTTCCCCGTACTTACCACTTTTCCGTCAATGACCAGTCCCGGAGTACTCACTACCTGATACTCCATGATTTTCATAATGTCGTCTACTTTTTCTATCTGAACAAATTTACCGCTTTTAGCAACGGCTTCTTTTACCACAGCTTCTAATTGCATACACTTTGAACATCCAGTTCCCAATACTTCTATTTTCATAATAAACACTCCTTCATCATTGGTTCTAACTCTTCGGCTTTGACATCACCTGTAATTGTAATGCTTGCTCCGTTTTCTTCACTTGATACTTCGATGTTTTCGATTTTTTCCATCATCTGCGGATCGCAATTACAACTGCAGTTCCCATCTTTACACTCTTGAACTTTTGCATTTACATCTTCGGCATTGAAGCCGCCTAAAAATGCTTTAACACCAGTTTGTGTGTCATTTACTTTAAACATTGTTTTTCCTTTATAAAATGATATTAAACAGATACCCTATAGCGATAATTCCACTGCCTACAATGGCAAAAAAGATGCCTATTAGTTTGAGTGAAATGATTTTTTTAAGGATCAATGCTTCCGGTAGACTCAGCGCTGTCACCGCCATCATAAAACTAAGAGCAGTTCCGAGCAGCATCCCTTTACTTGTGAGTACTTCAACCAAGGGCATTACACCGGCTGCATTTGAATACATAGGTATTCCCATCAACACAGCAACGATAACTGCAAACGGATTTCCTTCACCTGTATATGCAGCTATAAAGTCCGTTGGAATATAACCGTGAATCCATGCACCTGCACCTACACCAAGCATTACATAGATATAGATTTTTTTGAAAATATCTACAGTGTAATTCCACGCTTCTTTAGCTCTGTCTTTAAAAGAGAGTTTTACCAATGTAGCTTCAAGTTCACCTTCAATCGGTTTAACATCCATCAGTACCTCTTTTTCCATACCCAGTTTTCCTATGAGCCAACCGCCAAGTATTGCTACAGTTAAACCAAAGGCGATGTAAATTGATGTTATCTGCCAGCCAAAGATACCAAAGAGCATAGCGATAGCTATTTCATTATTCATTGGAGCTGAGATCAGGTAACTAAAAGTAACTCCGATAGGGATACGTGCTTGAATAAAACCTAAAAATAACGGTATTGCAGAACAAGAACAAAAGGGTGTTATGATTCCAAAAAGTGAAGCACCTACATGACCGTAAAGGGCAGATTTTCCTTGAAGATGGGCACGTACATATTCGGTATTGACCCATGTACGTAAAAATGAAACAGCAAAAATAATTGTAAGCAGTAAAAACCAAATTTTTATAGTGTCATAGATAAAAAAGTGGACAGCATCAGCTAATTTACCTTCGAGCCCTACGATACTATAGATAAATTCTTTTGAGAGCTCATACCACATTTAGCAAAGCTCCTCTTTTACTACAGGGAGTAACTCTTTTTCAATTAAGTTCAATGTTTTTTCATACTCTTCTACCGCTTTTCCCGAAGGGTCATCAAAACCTACGTGTATAGTCTTCACAGCTTTAGGAAACATAGGACAAGTTTCTTTTGCATGATCACATACGGTAACTACTAAATCAAATGGAGTATCTAAAACTGTTTCAATAACTTTTGAATGGTACTCATCTCTCCAATAACCTTTTGATTCTAAAAGAGCTTGAGCATGTGGATTTACCGCACCGCTTGCTTTTACGCCTGAACTTTGAGCTTCTACGCAGTCCCCTAATTTTGCATTGATTAATGCTTCTGCCATGATTGAACGGCAACTATTACCTGTACAGAGTATTAAAACTTTTTTATTCAAGATTACAACCTTTTTTTAATTTTGGAATTTCTATATCGAGACAACTGATCTCACTTAATACGTTTTCTCGAAATTTGTCTATAGGAGAACGTATAGAGTAGTAAGCCCAGCGTCCTTCACGTCTAACTTTTAAAAAACCGCCGTCTTTTAAAATTTTCAGATGTCTTGAAATACGTGACTGAATCATATCAAATGAGTTTTCTATGTCACATACACATACTTCATTGTTTTCATGAATAAAACGTAAAATTTTAATTCTTGTTTCATCGTTAATTGAACCGATTGTTTGTAAAAATATTTCCATGAAAGTAGTATAGCTAAAAACAATTAATATATCAAGATATATTGATATATATAGATCACGCAAAAAATGTTCCAACTCTTACTTAACTTTTAGTTTTTTTTCTCTACAATAAATAAAAAATTATATAGGAACGATTAATTAGAATATGAGAATAGATAAGTTTTTAAATGCCGTAAATATTACTAAAAGACGTTCTGTTGCACAAGATATGATCGCAAACGGTGTTGTGTTAATTAACGATGTTGTTGCAAAGGCAAGTAAAAATGTTGAGATAGGAAGTATCATTACGATTAACTATCTAAAAGAAGCAAAAAAATATAAAGTTTTGCGTATCCCTGAGACAAAATCAACACCGAAATCTTTACAACACGAATATATTGAGGAACTATAATGAATTACGAAGAAGCTAAAGAGAAGTTTACAACACTTTTTGATCATCAGATGGATGATGCTCAGATGAAAGAGTTTTTAGAAAGTATCACTTTAGACGCAAACACTCCTATAGACGTTATAGCCGCAGCGGCAGAAGTGATGAGAACTTATGCTCTTCCGTTACCTGTATCTGAAGAGATCAGAGCAAAAGCAATCGATATAGTTGGAACAGGCGGAGATAAAATAGGATCATTCAATATTTCATCAACTGTCGCTTTACTTGTTGCTGCATCAGGTTGTATTGTTGCTAAACACGGTAGCCGTTCTGTAACATCAAAAAGTGGCAGTGCAGATATGTTTGAAGCTCTTGGTGTAAGACTTGATCTAAATATTAAACAGAGTGCACAACTGTTAGAAGAAACAGGTTTTACTTTTATGTTTGCACAAAACCATCATCCTGCAATGAGTTTTATTATGCCGGTAAGAAGAAGTATTCCCGATAAGACTATTTTTAATATCTTAGGACCCCTTACGAATCCAGCAGGTGTTAAAAAATCTATGCTTGGAGTATTTGATAAAACTTTTGTTCGCAAGATGCTTGAAGCACTCCGTATCAACGGTTCAGAATCGGCAATGGTTGTAAGTTCCAAAGAGAGAATGGATGAGATCAGTATCAGTGATATTACTTACGCTTCAAGACTTCACAACGGGATTGTAACTGATTTTGAAATAGATCCTGAGTCTTACGGGATCAGAAAAATGCCACTACAGGCAATTGTAGGCGGTGATGCTAATGAAAATGCACAAATTCTAAAAAATATATTTGATGGTACTGCGACAGATGCTCAGCGTGACATTGTTCTTATGAATGCTGCAGCTTCATTAATGGTTGAGGGCACAGCTCGTGATCTTCAAGAAGGGCTTGAGATAGCGAGAGAAACCATCAGAAGTCAAAAAGCAAAGAAAAAATTAGAACAAATAGTAGAGATATCAAACAAACTATGAAAGAATATACATATACAGTCTCTTTAGAAGAATTAGATAGTGTAGTAGCTGAATTTTTAGAGCACTTTAAAAACGGAGTGGTGATCTTAAAAGGTGATTTGGCAGCGGGCAAGACTACATTTGTAAAAACGGTAGCAAAACTAAAACAGATTTGTGAAGATGTTACATCTCCTACATTCTCATTACAACAATGCTATGGAGATGATACATACCATTATGACATTTATAATCACGGCTTAGATCATTTTGCTTCACTGGGGATGATGGAAGAGCTTGAAAAACCAGGTCTTCATTTTATAGAATGGGGTAATGACGAATTGGAAAAGATCCTTGATGCGGCAGGATTTGACGTAGCAACAATAGAGATAGAAAAGATTTCAGATGATAAAAGAGAGTACACTATATGCATACGCTAAAAGCAGTTGATTTAAAAAAGAGTATTAAAGATTTAGATATTGTAAAAGGGATCTCGTTAGAGGTAAAAAGTGGTGAGGTTGTAGGACTTTTAGGCCCTAATGGAGCCGGAAAAACTACTACCTTTTATATGATCTGCGGACTTGTGGCAGCAAGCGGCGGGCAGGTTTTTTTCGATGACGATGAGCTCACAGGACAACCCCTTCACCAAAGAGCCTTAAAAGGGATAGGATATCTGCCTCAGGAAGCTTCAATTTTTAAAGATTTAAGTGTCGAAGACAATCTTATGATTGCTGCACAAGTAGGGATCAAAGACAAAGCAAAGCAGCAAGAAAGAATTTTAGAACTGCTGGATATGTTCAATATTGAACCGATCCGTTATCGTAAGGGGATCTCTCTTTCCGGTGGTGAGCGTCGTCGTGTAGAGATTGCACGTGCACTGGTAAATCATCCGAAGTTTTTACTCCTTGATGAACCTTTTGCGGGAGTTGACCCTATTGCTGTTATGGATATCCAAAAAGTTATCAATCAGTTAGTCTCATACGATATCGGCGTACTTATTACAGACCATAATGTTCGTGAAACGCTTGATGTATGTGACCGCGCATATGTTATTAAGTCAGGTGAACTTCTGGCAAGTGGTACAAGTGAAGAGATTGGTAGAAACGAAGATGTTCGTACACACTATCTCGGTGAAAACTTTAAACTTTAGGGTAAAGCTTGGCAGTTCTAAGACAATCTCAAAGCGTTGAAACCAAACACAAACTATCAAATACTTTAAGAAATTGGCTTCCAATTCTTCATTCTAGTCTTTCGGACCTTGGTGAAGCTATGGAGCCTTTTGTTAATGCAAATCCTGTTATTGAAGTTAAATCGGGTTATGAAGAGGATTTTGAACGAAAGATCCCTAAAAAGATCTTCTCAGGCAATGTAAGCAATTCCAGAACGGAACAGATTGAAGCATTGACAATTCAGTCAAGAAGTCTATATGAAGTACTGGATGAACAGCTGGAAGCTCCACTATTTCCTACACCTATTTCTCAAGAGATCGCAAGATATGTAGTAGAGAACTTGGATGAAAACGGTTATTATGAAGGGGACAGTGACGAATTTTGTCAAGAGCATGATATAACTATTGATGCTTTTGAAAAAGTACGTCTGCGATTTGCTCATATTGAACCGTTGGGAATAGGTGCTGAAGATCTTGCAGAATCGTTTTTATTTCAACTGGATAACTCAGAGATCTCCAATGAAGCATATCCTCTGGCAGTCGAGATGATTAATGATCTTCAAAATATTCACAGTTATGCAGGTAAAGAATATTTTTCTGAAGTTATGCATATTATTTCTACTTTCAAAAATCCGCCGAATATTGAGTATCAAGAAGATTCCAGTCATATAGTCCCTGATTTGATGATCTATTTTAATGATGAAGAGCAAATTGAAGTTAAACTCAATGATTCGTATTATCCAGCTATCCATATTGACACTTCTTACGGAGTAGAACACGATTTTGTCTCACAAAAGATCAAAGAAGCAAAGTCTTTAGTAGATGCTTTGGAGATGAGAAAAGCAACGCTTTATAAAGTAGGTTTAATGATTGTAGAATATCAATATGACTTTTTTACGGGCGGGCAGATAATGCCGCTGACACTCAAAACACTTGCCGATGAATTTGGGCATAATCCTTCTACAATCTCCCGTGCAATTGCGAATAAATATATCGCTTGTGACCGTGGTGTGTTTGCGATGAAGGATTTCTTTACGACGGCAATTGATGAAGATGTCAGTAATGCTGCAATCAAAGAGTTCTTAACTGGACTTGTTAAAGAGGAGAGTCGCGAAAAACCTCTGAGCGATATGAAACTGCTTGAGCTGATCCAAGACAAGTTCAAAGTCAAAATGGTACGTAGAACCATTGCCAAATACAGAAAACAGCTTAATATTGCCGGTTCAAGTGAAAGAAAGAAGCTTTATCAACTAGGACTCTCGTGAGTATCAAAGAGATTTTGGACCGTGAAGTTGCTTCGCGGAACTGCTACGAAGAGGTGTGTGAGGATAAACTTGATCCAATCATCGTAGCACGCAAATATAATGATGAAACAATAGCACTTGTTTGTTCCCTTTTTGCATATGGCAACGTCAAGCAGATCGTGAAGTTTTTAGAATCACTCGATTATTCATTATTGGAAAAAAGTGATCGTGAAATTGAGAATGCTTTACAAAACCACTACTATAGATTTCAAACAGCTGATGATGTAGTTGCAATTTTTAAAGCCTTGAAACGTTTAAAAGAAGTTACTACTTTAGAAGAGCTCTTTACTAGTAAATATCTACAGACATCTAACGTAATAGATGGTATTAATGCAATTGTAGAAAAACTTTATGAACTCTATCCTTATAGTTCAAAGGGGTACACTTTCCTAATTGGAAAAATAACGACAAAAACAAAAGGTGCAGGGGCATTAAAGCGATGGATGATGTGGCTGCGCTGGATGGTAAGAAAAGATAATATTGATTTGGGTCTATGGAACAGGGTAAATAAAGCAGATCTTATTATTCCGCTTGACACACATACTTTCAATGTCAGTAAAAGATTGGGATTGTTGCAACGTAAAACATATGACTTACAAGCCGCAATTGAGCTCACAGAAACACTTAAAGAGTTTGACAAAGAAGATCCGTTAAAATACGACTTTGCATTGTACAGACTGGGACAAGAAAAGATATTTTAAAGGGAATATATTTGGAGTTTTTAATACATTTTCACCTTATGGCAGCAATGGCATGGATAGGTGGTTCAATTTTTATGTTTGTTCTTGGAGTCTCTCTCAGAGATAAATCCAAACAACAGCAAGTGTATCCAAATATAGGACCAATCTTTGGGTATTTTGAAATAGTATCTCTAATTATCTTACTTGTCAGTGGTATTTTAATGGCAGATGATAAAGGACTTTTTTATGGGCTTTTAGATGGTGATACAAGTCCCATTGGTACAGTGTTTTATAATAAAATGATGATTGTACTTTTTGTAATTATATTTACGATGATCCATTTCGTTGTAGCTCTTAAAACAAACAAAAAAGAGCGTACAAAACTTCAAAATTTTCTTTCTCGAAGTTCTTCACTAATGGTACTATTTTTAAACCTTGTAGTACTGCATTATGCGATCATGCTCAGAAGTATGTTAAATTAACCAGGAATTTTCGAAGTTGCAAGAGGCATTACAGGATTAGCTGTAATCTCTTCATCTGTTTCAATAGTCGTAGTGCCACATTTTAGTTCTCCATTACTGAGCACTTTTATACGTAAACCGCCTCGACCTTTCATTAGTTTGTAAGTACCTTTTACGATCACAGCATCCATCCAGGTACACGGTGCACAGTGTGCCATCCCTTCACAAAGAACATCACCAAGGTAAAACTTTTTTCCAATCAGAGAGTTGAGATGAATACCGCTTATAATGATATTTCTGCGGAATAGTTTTGGATCTACTTCAAAGCCGAGGGCTTTTGATATCTCATCAATCACTTCAGCAGATATAAGTGTAATGGGATACTTGGAAAATTTAAAACGATCTCCTTGAAGTCCTTGCCCTTGTTTTACATTAATCTCTTTATGTTCTAAAGTCGGTGCATCACCTACGTCAAACTTTTCTCTTGTAAAATAATTATGTTGTGGGGATGTAAAAATATGATGGATAAACACTGGATAGGAATAGTTATACATTTTTGAAGTATAGCATAATAAGAAATTGAAGTGCGCTAAAGAAAAAATACTATAGAATTAGAGGATATATGAATTATATTTTCCAAGCTAAGTAGAGAGTTTATGTAATTCTTGATACAATAAGAGTATTTAAATGCTATATGGGGTGAGTCATGAGAATTGTAATCATCGGAGCGGGTATTGCAGGTGCTTATATTGCAAATAAACTGATACAAGAAGATATATCTTTAGATATAGTTCTTTTAAGTGATGAAGAATATCCCTCTTACGATAGAATACACTTATGCCGCTTGGTAGATGACTCTGATGAGCTCGATGATATTGCTATCCCGCTTCACCCTAAGATAAAACTTGAACTGAATCAAAAAATTACCACTATTGACAGACAACATAAGCGTATTTTGACAGAGACGGCAATGTACGGTTACGATAAGCTGATTATTGCTACCGGTTCTCTGCCTGTTACACTCTTTAATATCAAAAATATTTCAAATGCCACAGTTTTTAGAAGTGCACGTGATTGTAAAAAAATTCATGAAGGTGTTACTGGTAGAGAAGTAGTGATTGTAGGTGCTGGACCTATAGCACTTGAACTTCTTGAAACACTCAATGAAATGGAAGCTGTAAAGCACATTACTCTGCTTGTACGTTCTAAATATCTTTACAGTAAAGATCTCTCAAGTGATGCTATCAAAACCATAGAGAACTCTTACACAGAGAAAGGTAAGGTATCGATCTCTTATGAAGATGAGATTGTAGATAAAACAGTAGAAAACTCTCAAATAACTTTAATTCAAACCAAGAAAATGAAAATCGAAAATCCTTTTGTTGTATTTGGTGTCGGTATCAGACCAAATATAGATCTGTTTCGAGATGTTCTAAAGTCAAACAAAGGACTTTTAACAAACAACTATATGCAAACTGAAGATGAAAATATCTATGCCATAGGTGAATGTGCCGAAGTGGAAGCATTTAATTTCATAGCAGGACATGTCAAAGCGTGTACGCTTCAGGCCGATTGTGCTATTTCACATATATTAAACCTAGAGAGAAAAGAGTTTAAACAAGAGACAGATGTAGATATGCTTAAAGTTGGAAACTTCGATCTTATAGAGGTGCGTTCTCCTACTTTTTCAAGTGAGTATGAAAAGGTATTAATTACATCCAAAAAAGATAATCGTATAGATGAGTATTTTTTTAACAACGATAAACTAACTCGCTTTATAGGTATTAATTCCAATGTTGACGTAGGATACTTAGAAACACTTATGGATAGCGGAACAAAAGTAGATATTAATTACCTCTATGAAAATAGACTCGTAGGTGAGCGGGGAAGACTGGTATGTAGTTGTGAACATGTGTATCAGCAAGATATTGTAGATATTGTTAAAGAAACCGGAATCGCTTCATTTTCTGAATTGGCACCGTTTTCTCAAGCTGGTCGTGTATGTGGAAGATGTAAGCTTATGGTGCAAGATATTATCAAAGCATCACAAGAGTTAATTGACCCGAATATGGTGAGAAAAACTCCTGATGAAATACAAAGAGAAAAAGAGATACAGGCTGTACAAAAACGTCTTGATAAATTTAATGCTTTGCACCCGAGGAATAATCTCTCTGCAGAGAATTTAGAGAGTGCTTTGGAATCATTAGAGATCGAAAAACATAAAGTTAACAGTTGGATCTCAATGGTAACAGCAAGTATGCAGCTGCATCCTAATTTTGAAGAAGTGGTAGAAAAAGGGATCCAAACACTTAACCGTGTACCGATAATATGGCTGGAATTAGCCGATTGTAGCGGGAACTCGGAAGCTTTTATAAAATCGGAAAATCCTGCAATTGAGGATCTGATATTTGATTATATATCACTGGATTACCATGAACTTTTAATGAGTCCTAGCGGTGATCAGAGTGAGACGGTTTTAGAGGATATCGTTAAAAATCAAAAAGGGGAGTATGTCCTTATTGTAGAGGGTGCAGTTCCTTTGGCAATGGATGGAAAGTATCTAAGAATTGGTCCAAACGGTACAACAGGACTTGAGTTGTTACGAAAAACAGCTAAGGATGCGGCTCTTGTGATAGCGGTAGGGAGTTGTGCATTTGACGGTGGAGTTGTGGCTGCATATCCAAACCCTACAGGTGCCGTAGGGGTGGCTCAAGCACTGGAACGTGATGACGTTATAAACATTTCGGGTTGTCCGACAAATCCTACAAATATTGTAGGTACACTTCTTTCTTATTTAATGTTTGAAGAATTGCCTCCGCTTGATAGTTTTAACAGACCGTTATGGGCCTATGAAGGAAGAATCCATGATAATTGTGAAAGACGTGGACATTACGAACTTGGAGAGTTTGTAAAAGAGTGGGGTGATGAAGGTGCTAAAAAAGGATACTGTCTTTTTGAAATGGGATGTAAAGGTCCATATACAAATGCAAACTGCCCGACTATGAAGTTTAATGGCGGGACAAGTTGGCCTGTACAAGCAGGACATGGATGTATGGGATGTGTAGAAGCAGGTTTTTTTGATAAGTTTGCTAATGAAAGAAAGTATGAAAAGGATGTAGAAGATGAGTCTTAAAAAAATTGTTATCGATCCAATTACGAGAATAGAGGGACATCTGCGTATAGAAGTTGAGGTAGACGATGACAATGTAGTACGAGATGCTTGGGCAAGCGGACAGCTGTTCCGCGGTATAGAGATAATTCTTAAAGATCGCGATCCAAGAGATGCAGGACTTTTAGCAGGACGTATGTGCGGAGTATGTACAAACTCTCATTTTAGAGGAGCTGTAACTTGTGTGGAAGATGCATATGGACTTGAGATCCCTAAAAATGCAGAAATAATTCGGAATTTAATGGCAATGGCACTGTTTATTCAAGATCATGTTGTTCACTTTTATCATTTGCACTCTTTGGATTATGTAGATGTAACAAGTGCTTTAACAGCAGATCCGAAAATGACATCAAAAGAGGCACATAAATATCATGAAAACCCTTATAGAAATTCCCATTCCCATTATGAAGAGACTCTAAAAAAACTGGATAATTTTGTGAAAAGTGGTAAACTAGGGCCGTTTGCTAATGGATATTGGGGGCATAAAACATATAAACTTTCAGCAGAGCAAAATCTACTGCTTATTTCGCATTATTTAGAAGCACTGAAGTTTCAGACCAAAGTGAGCAAAGCAGTAGCAATTTTCGGTGCTAAAACCCCTCATCCTCAAACTCTTGTTGTAGGTGGAATCACTAGTGTTGCTGACATGCTAAATCCACAAAGATTGAATGAGTACCTTTTTATTATGAAAGAAGCACATGAATTTGTTCAAAGGGCATATCTTCCAGATGCAAAATTGCTAGCCCTTGCTTATAGAGATGAGATTAAAGCGGGTGTAGGAAGAGCAAACGGTAATTATATGTCGGCAGGTGGATATAGCTTTGAAGATGAGAGAAAACTTTTTTGCGATGGTGTGATCCATAACCATGATTTTGCAAATGTTCAAGATTTTGATGCAAGTAAAATTACTGAAGAGGTGGACAGAGCTTGGTATGAAGGGAATCAGTTCGAATTTGAAGTAAAGTATACCGATCTAAATAGTGACGGCTCTTTAAAAACGGAAAAAAATGATGACAAATACTCATGGATTAAAGCACCGCGTTACGATAAACAACCGATGGAAACAGGACCTCTTGCTCGTATACTGATAAGTTATTCAAAAAAGAATCCTCTAATTATTTCATTTGTAGACGAATTCTTAGAAGAGACCAATTTAGAACTCATTGATCTGTGTACAGCTGTAGGAAGAAATGCCGCTCGTGCAATAGAGAGCAGTTATATTTGTGAGTATATTTTTAAACTTGTATCAGAGTTACTTCAAAATGTTAAGTATTACGATACAGATACTTGGAAACAGTATAGTTTTGATGCATTACAAAGTGAAGCTCAAGGTAAGGCTTTTTTAGAAGTGCCAAGAGGGACACTTTCGCATTTTGTCAATATCAAAGGTACAAAAATTGAAAATTATTCTGTAATTGCTCCAACAACTTGGAATGCTACACCGAAAAACTTTGACGGGCTTCGAGGTGCATATGAAGAGGCACTAGTCGGTTTAAAAATAGAAGATAGATCAAAGCCTTTAGAGGTTTTAAGAGTAATTCACTCTTTTGACCCATGTTTAGCATGTGCAGTGCATGTGATAGATACAAAAGGCAAAGAACTTGGAAAGTATAAGATCTCTAGTTTGAAGTAAGGATTCATATATGGAAATGGCTTATTCTCTCATACTATGGTATGGTATATTACACGCATTTGGAGCGGATCATTTAACTGCAATAGCTGATTTTTCCATAGGTAAGTCTGTAAAAAAAACAATGATGATTACAATAATGTTTGCATTTGGGCATGGCATTACACTTTTCGCATTTGCAAAACTTTTAGAGATATATAATTTACCCCATAATATTACAGATTATGGGGATATAATAGCTTCAAGTGTAATTATTGCAATGGGTATCTACCTACTGTATATGGTCATTTCAAACAAAATACATCTTAATAAACATATACACGATAATCGGGAACATATACATATATATTTTGGAAAAGAACACACGCATAACAGTTCTATTGTACCAACATCTGCTTGGACCATGGGTGCACTTATGGGAATTGGTGGTGTTCGTGGAATGCTTGTAACTCTCGGAGTTTTAGAAAGTCAAGTGATAAATTTTTCAATGGTCTTAACTTTTGTATTGGGTGTAAGTATCGTTTTTGTCAGTTTTGGTGTAATGATTTTGTATATCAATAAAGAGATTTTGACAAATAAAACAAATGTCAGAAGAGTGTTTGCAACAGCAGGTATAATCTCAATTGCAGTTGGGACAAACATGCTTTTTGCATAAATATTAACAGCAGAATCAAGCATGGTAGATGTAAAACTTCAAGATTTTTCGCTATAATCCAGATATTAAAAGAGAAAAAGGATAAAAATATGGAATGTGAATTTCCTACGGTAAACTCTAATCAGCAAGAGATAAAAGAAATTTTTGATAGTGTAAAGACTATAGCAATTTTAGGTTTATCACCAAATCCGGAGAAAGATTCTCATAGAGTAGCAGCATATTTACAAGCTCACGGTTATAAGATTGTACCTGTATATCCTAAAGAAGATGAGATTTTAGGAGAAAAAGTATATAGAAGTCTTAAAGAGATCCCTTTTAAAGTAGATATGGTAAATATTTTTAGAAAACCTGATGCACTTGATCCAATAGCAGATGCATGTATAGAACGTGGTGATATTGATGTATTTTGGGCACAAATTGGTATAGTAAATAATGCAGCTGCTCAAAAAGCACAAGATGCCGGAATGAAAGTTGTTCAAAGTCAATGTGCTATGGTAGACCATAGAAATCTTTTTAATTAGGCGAAAATAATTGGTTAATTTAGAAACTATCAAACAGGCCGGGAAACGCATAGAGGGTGTTGTTGTAAAAACTCCTCTTGCGAAAGCGCCTTATCTTAGCGAATTAACATCTGCAAATGTTTTTTTAAAAAAAGAGAACCTTCAAATAACTGGTGCTTTTAAGATACGTGGAGCATACAATAAAATAGCCTCACTCTCAGATGCTGAACGTGCAAAGGGTGTAATTGCTGCAAGTGCGGGAAATCATGCTCAGGGTGTGGCTCTCTCAGCAAGCCGTTTTGGAATAAAAGCAGTAATTGTAATGCCGGAATCAACTCCGCTTACAAAGGTTAACGGTGTAAAACATTACGGTGCCGAAGTCGTACTTTTTGGATCAAACTATGATGAAGCATATGGTTATGCAATCGATTATGCACAAAAAAATGATCTGACTTTTGTTCATCCGTTTGAAGATGAAGATGTAATAGCAGGACAGGGAACGGTAGGTTTAGAGATATTAGACAACTGTGATTCTTTAGATGCTGTAATTGTGCCAATTGGCGGTGGCGGACTTATTGCCGGAATTGCTGCAGCTGTTAAGGCACTTTCTCCAAAGACAAGAGTGATAGGAGTAAGTGCAAGCGGTGCACCTGCTTTTAAAAACTCTTTTGAGCTAAAAAGAGCAGTAGATACTACAAAAGTTCGTACAATTGCCGATGGTATAGCTGTTCGTGACACATCAAAAATTACACTTGAGTATGCATTACAATATGTTGATGAAGTGCTCAGTGTGGATGATGAAGAGATTGCTAGTGCTATTTTATATCTTTTAGAGAAGCAAAAACTTGTTGTTGAAGGTGCAGGAGCAGTAGGAATTGCAGCACTTTTACATAATAAAGTTGAAAATATAAAAGATAAAAACGTAGCAGTAGTGCTCAGCGGCGGTAATATGGATGTTACGCTGCTTTCTGTGATCATTGAAAAAGGTCTTATTAAATCACATCGTAAAATGAACTTGACTGTTACACTGGTTGATAAACCGGGTTCATTAATGCGTTTTACAGAGATCTTAAGAGACCTAAATGCCAATATAGTTCATATTGCATATGACAGAACATCTGTATCACTTGACTATGGTGATGCAAACGTAACTGTTCATATAGAAACTAAAGGTAAAGAGCATCAAGATGAGATTTATGATGCGTTAAAGTCAGAAGGGTATATAAGATAAATTATGCAAGTTATCAAAAGTAAGAGTATTGCAAAACCTGTAATAATGTTAAAAATGTATACAGAGGATAATACTCTTTTAGTAGTAGATGATGAAACTACTATTAGATTTTTAGATAACAGTGACCTAACACTAAAAGATGGTTTTAAAGCGGGAATTAAACATAAAACTTATAAAACAAGTGTAGTTGCTTTTAGTAATGACAAATATTACCTGGCAAGTTTATCTGAAGATGCAAAAGAATCAAGACTTTTTAATGCAAAAACAAAAAAGCTAATTTCAAAAGTAGACAGACATCATGGAGAAGCTTCGTGTGTAGCCATTGATCCTCTTAACAGGTTCATGCTTTCAGGCGGTGATGACGGAAAAGTTTTTGCCATTGATGTAAAAAGCGGTAAGTTAATGTTTACACTTCCTTCGCACATAGATACCATCAATGATATCGCTTTTTCAAAAAATGCCAATTGGGTGGCTACAGCAAGTTTTGATAGAAAAATTTCTGTGTACAATATTGTAACTATGACACCAAAAGATAGGCTAAAAGCGCATGCTGCACCTATCATGAAAATCAAATTTTTTCAAAAAAATAAACTTATTAGTATTGATAGAGATGCTAAAGCTATTATTTGGGATATTCATACCTCTAAAGTGATAACAAGATTACAGGGGATTCATGATGAAGTTCGTCAAATGGTAATTAGTGATGATGAAAGATTCCTGTTTTTAGGTACACATCTAGGATATGTACTTGTTTATGATTTGGAAACTTATGAACCGATTACTACACGTTTTGTAAAAATAAGTTCACCTATAACGGCTATGGAGTTTGATGGAGTAAACAATCACCTTATTTTAGGGACAGAAGACGGCTTCTTAATCTATTATGATATTTTTGAAGGGCTTGAAGAGATCAAAACATTTTTACAAAATAAACAGTTTGAAGAGATACAAGAGCGTACAGAAAAAAATCCTTTATTAAAATACACGAATGTATATGATCTGGTTTCAAATTTATGGGAAAGAAGTTTAGAAAAAGCTCAAATAGCACTAGAAAGCGGTGATACAAATAAAGCGCAATTATTGTTGAGTCAATTTAAGGACATACCGTCAAAAAATAAATTGATTCAAAAATTATTTCAAGATTATTCTCAGTATCCTAAATTTATAGAGCTTGCAAAAAGTGGAAAATTGGCACTTGCTTATTCTCTAGCAAATGCTTGTCCTGTATACAAAAATACTAAGCTCTATAAAGCACTTGAAGCAAAATGGAAAACATCATTTGCAAAAGCACAAAAAATGATGTTAAATCCAAAAACAACTCAGGCAGCTAAAGATTTGTTAATCCCATATAGAGGGATCAGCGAAAAAACAAAATTTATTCAAGAACTCTTTACAAAGTCTAATATATATATGCGTTTTAGGGAATCTATCTCTAAAAAAGATTTTAAAATGGCTATGCAGCTTATTAAACAAAATCCATTTTTAACAGAACTACCTGAATATACGACATTAATGAGTTTTGCTGATAATCTTTATTTTAAATCGCAAGCAGCTCTGCAAAAAGGTGAACTGCATGATGCAACAAAGTTTTTAACAATTTTAAAAGACTTTGATGATTTTAAAGATGAGGCTGTAAGTACTATTAAAGAAGTAGAGGTAAGACAGAAATTCTATCTTGCAATAAAATCAAATAATATGGCAGATGCTTACGATGCCATGACTGTATATGAAGAACTACAGGAAACACGAGAAGGGCAACAACTTCAGAACCAGTGGAATGAAGACTTGAGTACTGCAAATACGTATGCAGTAAACGGTGATGTGATCGGTGTTAGAAAAGTACTTGAAAAATATCTTGCAATAAGCTCTAAATATATGTCTCTTGCAACAATTTTTTCATGGTGTTATATCTCTCAACTTGAAAATGCAATAAATACAAAAATAGAAAAAATCAGTATTGAAAAAGGGATTAAAAATTATCTGTCTTTATTTGGTGAAACGGATCAAATCGATAATTTTTATGAAACATTTAAAGAACAATATCCTGATACAAAACTCAACATGGAATTGCTTCCAAAGAACTCTCTTTCACTTTGGAGACCTTCAATGATTGTAAAATCTATTTTAGAGTAGATATTTAACTTAAAATATAGCTTCATTTAAGTATAATCCAAAACTTTTACATAAATATATAAAAATTAGGAGACTTTTCATGCAAATTAGTGGCGCACAGATGGTTATCGAAGCACTAATCGCCGAAGGTGTAGAGACGGTTTTTGGCTACCCTGGTGGAGCGATAATGAATGTCTATGATGAGATATATAAACAAGATAAGTTTCACCATATCTTAACTCGTCATGAACAAGCAGCGGTACACGCTGCAGAAGGATATTCAAAAGCTAGCGGAAAAGTCGGCGTCGCAATGATTACAAGTGGTCCTGGTTTTACAAATGCAGTAACAGGTTTAGCTGATGCATATATGGATTCAATTCCTTTAGTTGTTATCTCTGGGCAAGTACCTATGAGTTTAATAGGAACAGATGCATTTCAAGAGATTGATGCTGTCGGAATTAGTCGTTCTTGTACAAAACACAATTATTTGGTTACTGATGCGAAAGACCTTCCACGTATTCTTAAAGAAGCATTTTATATTGCATCTTCAGGTCGTCCAGGTCCCGTTCATGTTGATATCCCTAAAGATGTTACGGCTCAAATTGAAGAGTTTAATTATGATATTGAATTAGAACTTGAAACATATAAGCCGACAACGAAAGGAAATCCTCGTCAGATTAAAAAAGCGATGGAGGCAATTGCAGCAGCAAAGCGTCCACTTTTCTATCTTGGTGGTGGTATTATCAACTCAAATGCAGCGTATGATGTAAGAGATTTAATTCACAAAACACAAATCCCTGCAGTTGAGACTTTTATGGCTCGTGGAACATTATCACATGATGACAAGTACTTAATCGGTATGCTTGGTATGCACGGTTCTTATGCTTCAAATATGGCAATGAGTGAAACAGACCTTGTTATCGCACTGGGAGCTAGATTTGATGACCGTGTAACTGGAAAACTTTCTGAATTTGCAAAAAATGCGGCAATTATCCATGTAGATATTGACCCCGCAAGTATCTCTAAACTTGTAAATGCAGATTATCCGATCGTTGGTGATGTAAAATCTGTTGTAAATGAGATGCTGACTCTTGCTGATTGTGTAGACGGTTCAAGATATGAATCTTGGAGAGAGACAATTGAGAACTTTGATGCCCTGCATCCACTTACATTTCATGAAGACAGTGAAAGAATTAAACCGCAATGGGTTGTAAAAAGAGTTGGTGAACTTCTTGGTGACGATGCAAATATCTCTACGGATGTTGGACAGCACCAAATGTGGGCAGCACAGTTTTATCCATTTACAAGACCTCGTCAGTTCGTAAGTTCAGGGGGTCTTGGTACTATGGGATTCGGTTTCCCTGCAGCTATGGGTGTTAAAGCGGCAGCACCTGAGAAAGTAAGTATTAACTTTACAGGTGATGGTTCAATTTTGATGAATGTTCAAGAGTTAATGACGGCAGTTGAGAAAAAATTACCGGTTATCAATATTATCTTAAATAACAACTTCTTAGGGATGGTTCGTCAGTGGCAAACTCTTTTTTACGACAAACGCCACTCTGAAACAGACCTTTCTATGCAGCCTGACTTTGTAAAGCTTGCAGAAGCATTTGGCGGTATTGGATATAGAGTAAGTACAAAAGAAGATTTTGATGCAGCACTTAAAGATGCTGTTGAGAAAAATGTTGTTGCATTTATTGATGTAGTTGTTGAAAGATTTGAGAACGTACTTCCAATGGTTCCGGCAGGTGGAAGTTTATTTAATATGATGTTACTAGAGAAAAAGGAGGATAAGTAATGACGACTGATAATGCAAGGAGAGTAATCTCAGTTATCGTAGTTAACGAAGCAAGTGTTTTATCTCGTATTACGGACCTTTTCTCTGGTCGTGGATATAACATAACATCATTGACTGTTGCACCGATTCCAGACACGAAATATTCTCGTTTAACGATTGCAACTTTGGGTTCTGTAAAGGTTATGGAGCAAATAACAAAGCAACTTCATAAACTTATTCCTGTATTACGTGTATATGAACATGAAGATATGGTTGAAAAAGAGATGGCTTTAGTAAAATTTGATATCACTGAAAATTTAAGTGATATCAATACAATTTGTGAAGCGTATAACGGCAAGATTGTAAATGCAGGTGAGAGCTCTGTAATAGTTATGGTAGCAGACGAGCCAAAAAGAATTGACAACTTCTTAAACTCTATGAAAAGATATAATCCAAAAGAGATCGTAAGAAGCGGTGCGGTAGCACTAGAGAGATAGTATGAAATTAAGTGAAATTGCACAAATAATTGGTGCTGAATTTTCTGGAGCTGATAAAGAGATCAGCTCTATGAATACACTTAAAGATGCTACAGCAGAGCAACTTTCTTTTATTTCAAATGCTAAGTATGTAAAAGATATGGCAGATTCACATGCTGCTGCTATTATCGTCAATGAAAAAACAAAAGAGTTTGTTCCTTCATCAAGTGTAGCATTGGTTGTTGAAGATACTTACTGGCAAATGGCAGTATTGTCAAAATATTTCTCGGCAGCTATTGAAGATAAAAATGTACCTAAAGCCGTTATAGGTGAGGGTACAGAAGTATCTGCTAAAGCTGAGATTGCAAACGGTGCAAAGATTGGTAAGAACTGTACAATTATGGCTGGAGTATATGTAGGCTCAGGCTCTGAGATTGGTGATAATACTATCCTTTATCCAAATGTAGTGGTATACAGAGACTGTAAAATTGGATCTGAGTGTATTATTCATGCAGGAACAGTAATCGGAAGTGACGGTTTTGGTTTCGCATCAAATAGATTGGGTCAGCATAAAAAGATCTATCATAACGGTAATGTATTGATTGAAGATGATGTTGAGATTGGTGCAAACGTTACGATTGATAGAGCTGTTTTTGGTTCAACTACAATTAAAAAAGGTGCAAGACTTGATAACTTAATTCAAGTTGCACACAACTGTGAAATAGGTGAGGGAAGTGTATTTGCTGCACAAACAGGTATGGCAGGCTCATCTATTGTAGGTAGAAACAATGTATTTGGTGCACAGAGCGGTATAGCAGGGCATCTTCATACAGGTGATTTTAATACTTTTGCAGCACGTAGTGGTGTTACAAAAACAATTACAGAGAGTGGTAAAACTTTTGCCGGTTTCCCACTTATGGATCACAAACTTTGGCTTAAACTTCAAGGGATACTTTCTCGTCTTCTAAAAAGTAAATAGATTATTAGCTAAACTAATTCTATAACTCTTTATAGGAGGCATAGAATGTCTACAACAATTACTCTAAGCGGAACAAATAAAGGTGTAATTTCTGTTACAAAAATCAATGAACCTTATGGTCCTGGGAGTGCTACAGTTGCTAGCATAGGTATTTCTCTTGACGGTAACCCTGATAATCCGGAATGGAAAGTACATCTTCCACTAGAAAATATAGATGAAGTTATAGAAGCTTTAAAAGCTCTCAAATAATTGATACACAGAGTTAGAGGCAAAGAACTTTCCCTTCTTGAACTTATCGCCATAGCTCTGGGCGGTATGGTTGGAGGTGGAATCTTCACAATACTTGGTATATCTGTTTCGATGATTGGTGTTTATACGCCTATTGCAATTATAATAGGGGGTGTTTTCGCCTTATTTTCTGCATATTCATATGTTAAACTTGGTCTTTATTACAAAGATGAAGGTGCTGCATACTCTTTTTTGAAAAAAACTTTTTCCTCTTCACCCTTTGTAGCATCTTTGATAGGTTGGTGGGTAGTCTTTGGTTATATATCAACACTCTCTTTATATGCATATACATTTTCATCGTATGCAATAAGTGGCTTTGAATTTGGTAATAATGAAATCATTAGAAAAGCAATAGCTATGTTAGTAATACTTCTGTTTTCTTTGATAAATATATGGAGTGTCAAAGGAATGGGGAAGGCTGAAGATATTATGGTGTATACAAAGTTAGTCATATTAGTGGTTATCTCTTTTACACTCATAAATCACTCTAGTATTTCTTTGCCAACATTGCTTGAAGATTCTAAAAATACAACACTTTTTGCAATATTAATAGTCTCATCTATTACTTTCGTTGCATATGAAGGGTTTGAACTTGTTATAAATGCTGTCAATGAGATGGAAAAACCGCAAATAAATATACCAAGAGCAATATACAGTGCAATACTGCTTGCGGTCTTAATCTATGTAGTGATATCTGTGGGTGCTATTTTTGCAATCCCTTTTAAAGATATCATTGCAAATCAAGAATATGCATTGGCCGCAGGGGCAGATAATATTTTAGGACATATTGGCTCGGAAGTAGTGATTCTGGGTGCTGTACTCGCAACGAGCAGTGCTATCAGCGGAACTCTTTTTGGCGCTTCAAGACAGATTGCCGTGATTTCCAGTGACGGTTATTTTCCATCATTTTTATCAAAAAGAAAAAACTCTATCCCTGTTTATGCAATCATCACTATGGCTTCTTTGGCATTTTTATTGATTTTAGTCGGTAATTTAGAAGTTATTTTAGAGTTTGGAAGTATCACTTTTTTATTGGTATCTATCTTAATGGCATATGCAAACTTTAAAATAAAGGATAAAACACAGGCAAATGCTATTATCATTTTAGTTGCATTAGTAAGTTTGTTTTTTGGGACTCTATTGATATTTTATTATGAATATACCACAGATATACATCAGATATATTTTATATTATCAATATATGTCATTTTGAGTATTTCGGCATTTTTGTTTTCTAAATTCGAGAAAGGGAAGTAGGCATGAATCTTAGTATTAATTCTGAAGATATTAGTCAAATTGCTATTGGAGCATTTGCTCTTGCAGTTCCTATCTCTTTTTCTGAAGAGGCTTGGAGAATGGGAGAGACACTACCACTTTTCAACCTGTTAATTGTTTTTACTTTATCAATAACATTTTTGGGTATTTATGCTTACTATAGTGTTTTTCAGGGGATGATATCAAAGCGCTACACTATTTTTGTGAGTCGAATTGTCATTGCTTATTTTATAGCAGCTTTAGTGGTTGCTTTAGTGTTATTGGCTTTGAATAAGTTTCCATTTATTGATGAGCCTCTAATAGCTATCAAACGATTGATTCTAATCACTATGCCTGCATCAATGGGGGCTATTGTAGTTGATGGATTTGATAAGGAATAATCCTAGGAAAGTCTGTTTAGAGATAAACAGACAACCTAAGAGATGAAAAATTACGCTTTTAATTCTGCAACGTATTCGGCAATACGTGCAATACCTTTTCTAATTGAATCGATATCAGTAGCAAATGAGAATCTGAAATAACCCTCGCTACCAAAACCAACACCAGGAACTACAGCTACATTTTTCTTTGCTAAAAGTTCTTTAGCAAATGCCATAGAATCATTACTTACTTCTTTAATATTTACAAACAGATAGAATGCACCGTCAGGTTTAAGTACGCTTAAACCATCTACTTCATTGAAAAGCTTTACCGCTTCATCACGACGAGCAGCAAACTCTTTTCTCATCATTTCAATATCAGCATCAGCAGAACCGTCAAGTCCTGTAATAGCTGCCATTTGAGTAATAGAACAGATATTAGATGTACTTTGAGATTGTAATTTCTTAGTCGCTTTTATAAGTTCTGTATCTGCAGCAGCCATATATCCAAAACGCCATCCAGTCATTGCAACAGATTTAGATAATCCGTTAATTGTAACTGTACGTTTATACATATCTTCGCTAATGCTTGCAGTTGAAGTAAATTCACCGTCGTATACCAGTTTTTCATACATCTCATCAGATGCTACGATAACGTTGGTTCCTTTTAAAACTTCAGCAAGTGCTTCAAGTTCAGCTTTAGAATATACAGCACCTGTCGGATTTGAAGGTGAAGTGAGTACTAACATTTTTGTTTTGTCAGTAATCGCATTCTTTAATTGTTCAGGAGTGATTTTAAATCCTGTTTCATCTTGAGTTTCAATTTCAACAACAGTACCACCGCAGTACTTAACAAGTTCCGGATAAGTTACCCAGTACGGAGCAGGGATAATAACTTCATCACCTTGTTGAATTGTCGCAGCAAAAAGGTTAAATAATGAATGTTTTGCACCATTGTTTACAATTACTTGGTTTGGAGCGTAAGTTAACCCATTATCTTTTTGAAGTTTTTGGATCACAGCATTTTTAAGTGCAGGAATACCGTCAACAGCTGTATATTTTGTAAAACCATCGTTTATAGCTTTGATAGCAGCATCTTTAATAACTTGAGGTGTATCAAAATCAGGCTCACCAGCTGAAAAGCTTAAAATGTCTTTTCCTTCAGCTTTCAGTTCTTGAGCTAATGTTGAAATAGCTATAGTTATAGATTCAGATAATGTGTTTATGCGATTTGTCAGCATTATAACCCTTTAGGTGAAAATAATCAGCAATTATACATATTTTATGCTTAATCGTGAGTCTTTTTTTTTACTTTTTTTGAGTAAAAAATTGGCAAAGAATAATTATTTTCCCTTAAGGAGATATGCTATATAGTTTAACAAAAGCAACTATAGATATAAAGGAGATAAGATGGCTGTACGTGGAAACTCCATTATTAAAGGTGTTGAGATAAATGAAATTGTGAGACTGCTTAATAAGGCATATGCTGATGAGTGGCTTGCTTATTATCAATATTTTATAGAAGCAAAAGTTGTTAAAGGGATCATGAAAGATGCGGCAATTGCAGAATTAACGCAACATGCAACCGATGAACTGCGACATGCAAATATGGTAGCAGACAGGATTATACAGTTAGGCGGTACACCGATTCTTGATCCAAAAGAGTGGTATACACATACAAACTGTGGTTATGAAGTACCAAAGGATTTTGATGTAGTATCTATTTTAAATGATTCTATTAAAGGGGAACAATGTGCAATATCGACATATTCAAGTATTGCAGAACTCGTCAAAGATAAAGATATTATCACTTATAATATGGTGAATGAAATTTTGGCAGATGAAGTAGAGCATGAAGAGGACCTTCAGGCATTACATGATGATATCGCAGACTTTGTTGAAAGTATAAAGTCAAATATGAAATAGTTAATGACTAAGGTCGTTAACTTTTCATAGACTTGATAAAAGATTCGTAAATATGTTCAAGTTGTAAGTCTTGATCAAGGACTTCTTGATTGTCCTTAACTAAGATATGCTCTAAAATAGCAACTCTTTTTAAAAGATACTCAAACATCTCTTTATTGATATCTGGAAGCATGTTGTGCATAAATGGATCTTTACATCTTCCTTTTTCAATTACATGTGCAGGGATACCGATGGCAGTAGAACATGAAGGTACCTCTTTTACAACAACTGAGTTTGCACCGATTTTTGCATCACGTCCTATTTCAATATTTCCTAAAACTTTTGCACCAGCACCGATAACTACACCGCTTCTGATTGTCGGGTGACGTTTTCCTTGAGTGAGAGACACTCCTCCTAAAGTTACCCCTTGATAGATTAGAACGTCGTCTTCAATTACAGTTGTTTGTCCGATTACGACACCTGTTCCATGGTCGATAAAAACACGACGTCCTATTTGTGCACCGGGGTGGATATCTATATTTGTAAGAATTTGTGCAAGTCCCATTAAAAGTCTGGCAGTACGTTTAAAATTAGACATATAGAGTTTATGTGCTACTCTATACCAAGCAATAGCCCAAACACCAGGATAATTAAATAAAAACTCAACTCTTGAACTTAATGCCGGATCGTTTTTGTAAGCATTGGAAAAGTCTTCTTTAATTAGTGCAAAAATACCCATAAAATACCTTAGTTTGTAGTTCTTAAATAACCATTTTGATTGAGATAAGTCTCTAGTTTTGACAGTGTATCAAATTTTTCTTGTTCTGTGATAAAAGTACTGTTTTCTAGATCACTTTTAAGTTTAATTAAAATTTTTTCCTTATCGTATCCAATATCGTTTAATATATCAAGAATATTTTTTGATTCCACTTCATTTATGATCTCGTAACTGTTGTCATCAATTGTAACAGTGTACTCATTAGGACGTGTAAAAAGGTTATGTTGCATTCCTAGTGTTTCTTGATAAGCTCCAACATTAAAAAATGCCAAGAAGTAATCATCTTCATCAATATTGATATCATGAAGATATAATGGTCTATCCGGGTTAAATTCTATTTCACCGTCACTATCACATGTAATGTCCCATAATGAAGCGGCACGTAATGGTGTAGTATTTAAATGATGAATAGGCATCACTGGAAAATGTTGACCAAGACCCCAGTAATCAGGAAGAGACTGGAAAATAGATGCATTGATTAAGTATCTTTCCTGTAGTTTACTTTGGAGTTGCTCTAATTCATTCGTTGGATTTGAAGACTTTAGATAAAGAGCTTTTTTGATAATGTTGTGTACTAAAATTTCGGCATTAGAACGATCTTGTAAATCAATATAACCAAGATCAAAAAGTGTAAATAATGACTCCATATGATCTAAGGCATCATGCAGGTATTCGATACAATTTGCATTTGTTAAAAGACGGTTCAGCTCACGTAACTCTTCAACTAAAGGTGGATTTAATTCTTTAAAGTCTAAAGATTTTTCTTGATAGTCCTGTGAAAATAGTTCAAGTACAGGTGTGATTAAAACTGCATGTGAAGCGACGATAAAACGTCCAGATTCTGTGAAAATATCAGGATGTTCAACACCTTTAGAATTCATAATTTCACCGAGGAGGAAAACAACAGAACTTGAAAACTCATCAATTGAGTAGTTTCTTGCATTAGATGTTTCATGTTGTTCATATTCAACTGCGAGTCCACCGCCGATATTGATGTTTTTTAATGCATCAGCCCCCATCATTTTTAACTCTGCATAGATATGACCCGCTTCGCGGAGTGCTTTTTTAAGCGGTGCAATATCTGACATTTGTGAACCGATATGGAAGTGAATCATACTTAGACTTTCTAGCAAATCTGCTTCTTTTAAAAGTTTCACAGCTTCTAGAATTTCTGTTGAAGTTAAACCAAATTTTGCATCCATTCCACCACTTTTAGCCCAGATACCGCTGCCTGCACTGTGAAGTCTTACACGAATACCGATATTTGGAACTTTAAGTGTCGATTTCTTTGCAACAGCAATGATGGTCTCAAGCTCGTTAAGTCCCTCAATCGTAATAGTGATCTTATGTCCGCTTTGTGCAGCCATAAATCCAAGAGTAATCATCTCTTCGTCTTTAAAACCGTTAACTGTAATATTCGCTTCTTTAGGTGTTTTTGCCATTGCTAAAATTAGCTCAGCCTTACTACCTGCTTCTAAACCGTAGTTATATTCTTTTCCTTGAATAGTAATAGCATCAACGGCAGCTGGGAACTGGTTTACTTTGAGTGGAAAAACAGCTTGAAATTTCCCTTCATAGTTATTCTCGTTAATAGCCTTTTCAAAATAGTTATAAAGGGTCAAGATCTGCTTTTTAATAAGGTGTGGAAACCTAAGGAGTGTTGGTCCTTTCACATTTTTTGCACGAATATCATTAATGATTTCGTAAAGTGAAGGCATAGACTTGTAGTTGAGTTTGATCTCACCGTTTTCAATGATAAAGTTTTTATTTGACCAAATGTCAATACCGAAATTTTTCAATTTTAGAAGTCCTCTAGTTTAATGATCTCTTCCGTTTTAGTTTCTAAATCTTTCACCCATATAGTTTTATTTTCCATTTCATTTGTACCGATTACACAGCAAAATCTTGCATTTACTTTATCTGCACCTTTGAGGTGGTTTTTAAGGTTTTTAGGCTTATATTCACAAGTTACTTGTTTAGTAGAACGTTTTTTATGTGTGATCTCCACTACAAGATTTACAGCTTGCTCATCCATAGCACCAATGTAATAACCGCTGCGTTTCTCTTCAGGCATCTCGATAAGTTCTAAAAGTCTTTCAATCCCCATAGCAAAACCAACAGCAGGAGTAGGGCGACCGTCTAAAAACTCTACAAGTCTGTCATATCTTCCACCGCCGGCGATCGCACTCTGAGAGCCGATGTTATCACTAACAAATTCAAAAGCAGTTTTAGAATAGTAATCAAGTCCGCGAACAAGGTTTGTATCAATTTCGTATTCGATTCCGCTTCTATCCAAGATCTCTTTTAGTTGTTTAAAGTCGTCTTCACAGTTGTCACAGAGACAATCAACAAGTTTTGGAGCTTTTACGTAAAGTGATTGACACTTGTCATTTTTACAATCAAGCACACGGATAGGATTTGTTGATTTTCTTCTTACACAGTCTTCACAGATCTCATCTTCAACACTTTCGATAAAGCCTACTAGGTTTTTACGGTACTCAGGCATACAGTTTTGATCGCCTAAAGAGTTTAGTTGCAGTCTGTATCCAATACCAAGAGCTTTTAAAATATCGCTAATCATCATGATTATTGTAGCATCTTCATAAACAGAATCAACTCCGAAACTTTCACAACCAAATTGGTGAAATTGTCTTAAACGACCTTTTTGCGGTCTTTCGTAACGGAACATTGGTCCATGGTAAAAATATCTGTGTACCCCGCCAGCACGATCAAGTTTATTTTGGATAAACGCACGAACAACACCTGCCGTTCCTTCCGGACGCATACAAACATCATTTTCACCTTTGTCTGTAAACTGATACATCTCTTTACCGACAATATCACTTGACTCACCTACAGAGCGTTTAAAAAGTGCTGTTTCTTCCAGAATAGGTGTTTCTATAAAATGAAATCCGTAACGAGTAGCTACTGTCGTTGCAGTTTTAAGAAAATATGTATATCTTTTATACTCGTCATCATTTAGAATATCATTCATTCCACGAAGAGATTTAATCATTTTTTGCCTTGCTTAATATATGTTATAAAATAAAGTATGTAAGGATACCATTTTTATCTTTAGAATATGTTTTAAGCTATTTGATATTAGTTAGTATTTGCGCTGTTATAGTCTCTATACTCTGTGTGGCATCAATTATAATAAGTTCTATTTGTAAAAGTTCTGCAGCTTTTATGATCGCATCTTGTATGTTTAAAAGGTACTCGCTTCCACGCAGTTCGATGCCGTCTAGTTCTTTTTGAGAAAGTCTGAATTCTAGTTCCTCTTTTGTAAGTTGCAGTAGAAAAACCTTTTTTGGATAAGTATTATTAGTTGCAAAATTATTAAGGTGAACAAGTTCTTCTTCTGCTATTTCACCATGGATAAGTGCATATGCGACACCACTGATGGCACTGCGATCGGAAATAATCATTTTTGTTGCAATATTGGGTTCAATTACCTCTTTAACATGCTCTGCGCGATCTGCTAAGAAGAGTAGAAATTCTGCTTTTTTGCTCTTTGCACGAGCTGAAAGTACAAGCTCTCTGATTTCACACCCGAGTTCTGTAGCACCCGGTTCTTTTGTGATGATTGCATCTGGGTATGCAGCTGAAAGCGCTGAGATCTGTGTACTTTTCCCGGCAGTATCGATCCCCTCTATTGCAATGTACATGAATTCATACTCCCTATAATTTTTTGTACCTCGGGAGGCAGCAAGTGATCTGTCTTTCCGTTAAACTTTAAAAGGTTTCGTACAATTGAAGAGCTCACAAAAGCGTGTTTGAGTTTTGGCATTAAATAAACCGTCTCAATCGTATCATCAAGAGAGTTGTTTAAATACCCTAATTGCAGTTCGTACTCGAAGTCACTTACCGCTCTTAGACCACGAATAAGTACCTTGGCATTGTGTGCTTTTGCCAGTTCAATTGTCAAGTTGTCAAATCCGACAACACGTACGCCGTCTAAGTGCTGAGTTGCTACTTTGGCCATCTCAATTCTTTCATCTAGAGTAAACATAGGCTTTTTATCGACAGAGGCCGCAACGGCAACAACAACTTGATCAAACATCTTTTTTGCCCGTTCTATAATGTCATAATGTCCGTTTGTAATTGGATCAAATGTTCCAGGATAGAGTGCAATTGTATTCATATATTATTCCCATCTTTTATATAAATTATTTTCAATACCAAGCAGATCGAACCATTTTCCGATCACAAAGTTTTCCATATCTTCTAAGGTTTGTTGTTCAGAGTAATAAGCCATTACAGGGGGTGCAATTATGATCCCTAAGCTTGCAAGTTTATGCATATTCTCTAAAGCGATAGCCGAAAAAGGGATCTCTCTAGGTGCTAAGATCAATTTTTTCTGTTCCTTGATCATTACTGCTGCACACCTTGTAATGAGGTTGTCGCTGATGCCACATGCTATTTTTGCTAAGGTATTCATACTGCAGGGTGCTATAATCATAGCATCAACTCCAAAAGAGCCTGAAGCGACACTGGCAGAGATGTCTGAATTGTCGTGGTAAGTGATGTTTTGTTCTTTTTGCAGTACGGTTTTTGAGTTTTCACTCATAATAAAATGTTTTTCAATATTATCGGGTAGTAACTCCAGAGTTTTTAATCCGAGATTTACTCCGCTTGCCCCGCTTGTAGCAACTACTATTTTCATTTCACTTTTGCCTTATTTTTTCCTACTACTACTACTTTGATCTTTTTCCCTTTTTCGTTTTCTACAAAGATAATATCACCTTTCCTGCCGTCTTGAAGCGCCCGTGCACTAAATGAGATCACAATTGAATCATTTTGCAAGGTGACATTCACAGAGGAATTTCGTCTGATCAAAGCGAGGGACTCAACATCACGTAGAGTTAGGAGTTCCCCTTTTTTCATTGTATGTTTAAGTTCTAACGTACCGTTTTCGATCGTTTGAACCGGCATAGCCCTGAATTTATCTAGAATTATACTATGTTTTAGAGTATTTGTTACAGACAGCTCCCCATTTCGCTCTAAAGAGTTTTTGAGGAGATAAACTTGTATTGATGCTTTAATCTCATAATTAAAAAATATTTTTTTATTCTCATCCGTTGTTATGCTGACGATACCTTCGTCGGAAAGATGTTCACGAGATCTGATCTTGATTGTATAGTGCTTGGGCATTGCATCCATATAGTAGCGGGGAAAAACGGTAATTTTTTTTATCTCTATGTTTTGATACTTTGAACGGTAATGATCTTTGATAAAACTTTCTATTTTTGAGGTGTCGATAGGACTGATTTTATTGAACTGGATGTAAGAATAAGGGGAAGTATATTCTTTAAATCCATTGTTCTGTAATATTTTTATGAGGTCTGATGCTTTAATTCTGAAAATATGTTCTTTTTCCGAAAGGGTAAAAAGTAGTATATCTTTTTTTGAAGGGATATTTGGAATGACAGTAGAAAGTCTGATCGTATCACCATGCACAAAATAGTTTCTCTGCAGTTCAACTGCCCACACTTGAATGGTAAATAATAGTAAAAGTAAAATAGTTTTAACGTACATAATAAGTTTAAGTAAAATAATCCTAGTAAAGTTTTTTATCATTCTAGCATTTTTTATAAATGATTGTGATAATATATGGGAAACAAAGGGGAAGTTATGAGAAAGTTTTTTGGTGTAGTTGCTCTGTTTTTTGCTTTTTTTATTGTGATGCTTCTATTTTTAGGTGCACTGCAAAATTTATCGTTAATTGATCTGAATATGCAAGAGTTTATTATAATCTCTGTATTAGCTGCTATATTTATAGATATAGCGTTTTATTTTGACAATATAATTTCTGAATAATAAAGTACAGAGTTTCTAGCTGAAGCCGTTTATAGACTCTTTAATACTAAAGATGAAATTAATCTTACTTCATATAAGATACACAAAAATAAACTAATATACTGGAGAATACAGAGTGGGACTTTTTAATAAATGTGATACTGAAAAGAAGAAAATCGAACAATTAACAAACGAAAATAAAAGATTACAAGCTGAAGTTGAAGAGTTAAAAAATATCATTGCACAAAAAGAAGGAGAAATTACAACACAGGTTGTTTCCAAAGAAGCTTCTTCTAGAGACGAGATTATTCAAATGCTTTTATTATCATATAAAAGCGGTGTTGGTTTTGTAAGAAACATTTTACAATCCACTGTAGATTCTCTTGATGTTGCAGGAGATCTTAACGGAAAGACAAGCCATAGAATAGAGACTGTTCAAAAAGAAGGCACTATGATTAACTCATCGATTGAGCAAATTGCCCAAGAAGCAGTTAATTTGGATAACGGTGCTATATCGCTTAACAATAGCGTAACTTCAATCGGTGAAATAATTAACCTTATTAAAGATATTTCAGATCAAACTAATCTTCTGGCACTTAATGCTGCCATTGAAGCTGCTCGTGCAGGTGAACATGGTCGTGGTTTTGCCGTTGTTGCGGATGAAGTAAGAAAACTTGCCGAACGTACACAAAAAGCTACACAAGAAGTAGAAATAAGCATTAGTCAATTAAAGCAAAACACATCAGATATTCAAGATATTTCAGAACTTTTTAGAAACAATACAAATCAAATGACGGAGACTTTAACAGAGTTCTTTACTGAATTGGAATTTGTTATCAGCAATTCTCAAAGAATTACTCAAATTACGTCTAATATTACAAATGAAATCGGTATTGGAAACGGTAAACTTGACCACATTCTTTTAAAACTTTTAGGATATAACGCATTTATCAATGGGGACAATCCAACAATCGGTGATGAACATAGTTGTGTTTTTGGTAAATGGTTTGACGAGAATAAAGAACAAATTAAAAATTCTCAGAACGTGATTAACAATGTAGCTTCACATCATGCAAACGTTCATAAGTCTATTAAAGAAGCTATAGATTTATGGAAAGAACAAGAGTTTGATAAAGCTATAGAAAAAATGAAATCTGTTGAACATTCTAGTGAAACAGGATTTGAAGAACTGTATAAAACATTCGTAAGCACACATCAGTAAATGATTGCGGGTATTTTAGAAAAAGCCCGCATTTTATAATTAATCTATTCACAATAATTTTTACTCTCAATTCTTAAAAATAAACAATTTCAATTTTTTTTTATTATGTGCTATGATACATAAAAGTGTTATTTAGAGATACTTTTCATAAAGGATCGGAGATGGATAGTACATGGATTGAAAAAAAGCTGAGTTCCTTGTCGGTCAAGCCTAATCTTCTTGATTATGATAAAGAGTATGAACAATTTGATTGGGACAGTGTCTCAAAAGAATTTGAACATTTACCCGGTGGCGGTTTGAATATAGCTCATGAAGCTATAGACAGGCATGCCCAAGGGAAAAACAGAGATAAAACGGCACTTATATGGCTATCTGAAGAGGGTGAACGTAAAACTTTTTCCTTTTTAGATATAAAAAAGTCTAGTGCAAAGTTTGCAAATGTTTTAAAAGATTTAGGCATTGTAAAAGGGGAGAGGGTATTTACACTCTCAACACGTAAAAGCGAGCTCTATATATCCGCCATGGGGATACTGAAAAATCAAAACGTTATGTGCCCGCTCTTTTCCCAGTTTGGTCCAGAACCGATATTGCAGCGTTTAAGCAGCGGAGATGCAAAAGTAATTTTAACGACACAAAAACTCTACAAAAAGAAACTCACCCCAATTATAGACAAACTTCCAGACCTGAAATATATAATCCTTTTTGACAGTGACGAGCATGAGAATGAGAGTGTATTGTCTTATCGCAAACTGATGGAGAGCGCACCTGAGAAATTTGTAATTGCCGATACAGATGAAGAAGATATGTCTGTACTGCACTTTACAAGCGGTACTACAGGAATGCCAAAGGGTGTAGTTCATGTCCATAAAGCAGTATATACCCACTATTTAAGCGGTAAATATGCACTTGATATGCATGAAGACGACATCTACTGGTGTACGGCAGACCCTGGCTGGGTTACAGGAACCTCTTACGGAATTATCACTCCTTGGGTACACGGGATCACAAATATAGTGGATGAAGCGGAATTTGATGCTTCAAGATGGTATAAAATACTTCAAGATGAAAAGGTAAGTATCTGGTATACGGCACCTACGGCAATTAGAAGATTGATGCGGATAGATAACGAGCCTTTAAAAGAATATGACTTATCTCAGCTGCGTTTGATTTTAAGTGTCGGTGAGCCTTTAAATCCTGAGGCGGTTGTATGGGGAAATGAGAAACTAAATCTACCTATACACGATAACTGGTGGCAGAGTGAAACCGGCGGCATTATGATTTCTAACTATGCATCTCAGACTATCCGTCCCGGTTCTATGGGAAGACCGCTGCCTGGGATAACTGCAACGATTTTACGTCAAAATGATGACGGGAGTGTTACAGAGGTTACGGAGCCTAATGTTGAAGGGGACTTAGCTTTAAAAGCAGGATGGCCTTCAATGTTTAGAATGTATCTACATAATCAAGAAAAGTACGATAAATGTTTTAAAGAAGGTTGGTATATCTCCGGGGATTTGGCGTACAAAGATGAAGATGGATATTTTTGGTTTGTCGGGCGTGCCGATGATATTATAAAAACATCTGGACATATGGTAGGACCTTTTGAAGTTGAGAGTGCATTGATGGAACATGAAGCTGTGGCAGAAGCCGGAGTTATAGGTAAGCCCGATGAGATGATAGGGCAGCTTGTAAAAGCATTTGTATCTCTCAAACCAGGTTTCGAGCCGAGTGAGGATTTACAACGCGAACTTATAGGTTTTGGGCGTAAAAAATTGGGAGCTGCAGTCGCTCCAAAAGAGATAGAGTTCCAAGAGAATCTGCCAAAAACCAGAAGTGGTAAAATTATGAGACGCTTGTTAAAAGCCAGAGAGATGGGATTACCTGAGGGTGACATCTCTACGTTGGAGTCATAATATGAATTTAACTATTGAAAAAGCAAAAGAATTTTACTCAAAAATGCTTTTGATTCGTCGTTTTGAAGAGAAGTGTATAGAGCTTTATTCATCACAGAAAATACGTGGTTTTTTACATCTGTATATCGGTGAAGAAGCTGTAGCAGTAGGGCTTTGTGATGCCCTGAGTGAAGATGATGCAGTCCTTGCAACATACAGAGAACATGGTCATGCGCTTATTCGGGGGATAAGTGCAAAAAGTGTGATGGCTGAACTCTATGGAAAAATAGATGGATGTTCCAGAGGACGTGGCGGTTCTATGCACCTGTTCGATGCAAAAAGCAGATTTTATGGAGGGAGTGCCATAGTAGGTGGTGGTCTTCCTTTAGCTGTGGGGATGGCATTGGCTGACAAGATGCAAAATCGTAATAGGGTAACTGTAGCTATTTTTGGTGATGGTGCAGTTGCAGAGGGTGAATTTCATGAATCACTTAATCTTGCCGCTTTATGGGAATTACCTATACTTTTTGTATGTGAAAATAACCAATATGCTATGGGTACGGCTTTAAAATATACGGAATCCCAGACAGATATATATAAAAAAGCCGAGTCTTACAATATCCATTCAAAACAGATTGACGGGATGGATGTTGTAGAGGTTGCTAAAGCTGCTGCGCGTGCAGTAGAAGATATAAAAGATACTTCAAAGCCTGTTTTTTTAGAGTGTCTGACTTATCGTTTCCGTGCTCACTCTATGTTTGATGCGGAACTTTACCGTGAAAAAACGGAAGTAAAAGTTTGGAAAGAGAAAGGTCCCTTAGTTGTTTTTGAGAAAAAACTAAAAGAGCTTGGTCTGTGGTCAGAAATTCCTGTAGAAGCGATAGAAGCAGATATAAAAGATACTATAGATGAAGCTGTCGAGTTCGCAGAAAACTCTGAATTAGAACCTTTAGAAGATTTAGAAAAATTCGTATACTCGGAGGTGAGTAATGGCTGAGACAACATACCGTGAAGCTGTAAGAGCGGCCATAGATGATGCTATGAGCAGTGATGAGCGCGTATTTTTAATGGGTGAAGATGTCGGTCATTACGGCGGATGTTATGCTGTAAGTATGGGACTTTTAGAGAAGTTTGGCGAGCAAAGGATCATAGATACTCCACTAAGCGAATCAACATTTACCGGTGCGGGCATTGGTGCTGCACTTAACGGTATGCGCCCGATCGTAGAGATTATGACTGTAAACTTCAGCCTTTTGGCACTCGATCAGATAATGAACAATGCAGCAACACTTATGCATATGTCAGGCGGACAATTTAATGTCCCTTTGGTGATACGTATGGCTACAGGCGGAGGTAAGCAGCTAGGCGCTCAACATTCACACTCACTTGAAGGCTGGTTTGCACATATTCCCGGTTTAAAAATCTTAACTCCCGCTACCGTGCAAGACGCATACGATATGGTGGGACTGGCATTACAAGACCCTGATCCTGTACTGATATTTGAAAATGCACTGTTATATAATGCAAAAGGTGAACTAGATCTAGATGCCATACCTCTGCCTATCGGTAAAGCGAAAATAGAAAAAGAGGGCAAAGATGTAACGATCCTCACATATGGAATAAGTGTTTTTAAAGCACTTGAAGCGGCCGAATCTTTGGCAAAAGAGGGGATCAATGCCGAAGTGATAGACTTGCGTTCTCTCCGCCCTTTAGATGATGAAACCATTATGGCTTCGGTTGCGAAGACGCACAGAGTTGTTATAGTTGATGAGGGGTGGAAAAGCGGCAGTTTATCTGCCGAGATAATGGCTCGTATTAACGAACAGGCTTTTTATGAGCTTGATGCTCCTATGGCCAGAGTATGTACGGCAGAGGTACCGTTACCTTACGCTAAGCATCTTGAAGATGCAGCATTACCGCAGGCTGACAAGATAGTTGAAGCTGCTATAAAAACAGTAGGTGTATCATGAGTGAATTTCTAATGCCGAGTCTCGGTGCCGATATGGAATCGGCTGTTTTAATGGAGTGGCACGTAAAAGAGGGTGACAAAGTCAGTAAAGGGGATGTAATTGCTGAAGTTGAAACTTCTAAAGGTGTCATAGAGATCGAGGTTTTTGAAGACGGTATTGTTGAGAAGCTTTTGGTTGAAGAAGAAACTGAATGTAAAGTCGGTACCCCTTTAGCGATAATAAACTCAGATGCCAATGAAAGTATCGAGGTAAGAGTAGAAGAAAAATCAGAACCTAAATCTGAACAAAAAGAAGAGGTGATAGAGCAAAAAGAGATAGAGCCTCAAGCGGAGCAAAAACCGAAGATAGAAGAACAATCGGTTAAGATACAAAGCAGAGATGTCAAAGTATCTCCTGCAGCTAGAAAAAAAGCTGAGGAATTAGGTATAGATCTCTCTAGCATAACGCCGAGAAACGGTGTCATACAACTTGCTCAATTAGAAGCTTTAAATCCACAGGAGATAAAAGTAGCCGTTAAAGATGAAAAACCTCAAGAGAAAAAAATAGAATCTACAAAAGCAAAGGATGGTATGCGTCAGGCAATTGCTGCTGCCATGAGTAAATCTAATGCCGAGATACCACACTATTATCTCTCAACGGCTATAAATATGACACCTGCTTTAGAGTACCTCGAAGAGCTCAATAAACAAAGAGATATACAAGATAGGATTTTGCCTGCTGCAATGTTGATACGTGCAGCTGTAGTAGCTTTACAAAAAGTACCTGAATTGAATGGTTTTTGGCAAGATGATGAGCTGCAGGTTAGTGAAGCGATACATCCGGGAATTGCGATAGCTTTGAGAAAAGGCGGTTTGATAACACCGGCACTTTTACATGCAGATATTAAAAATTTAAACGATACTATGGAATCTTTAGGTGATCTGATCACAAGGACTCGTGCGAGCAAACTTCGTTCAAGTGAACTGATGGCGCAAACAATTACTATTACAAATCTCGGTGACTTAGGAGTTGACAGCGTTTTTGGCGTCATCTATCCACCACAGGTTGCAGTAATAGGATTTGGAATTATAAAAGATGCTCCTTGGGCTGAAGGTGATACACTGAGTGTTAGAAAAGTGATGCAGGCTACACTGGCCGGCGATCACCGTGCAACTGACGGTAGAATCGGTGCAAAATTTTTAGATACATTCAATACTATATTACAAAATCCAAAGGAGATGTTATGACAAAAGATGAATTACAAAAGATGATCGTAAAAGCGATACTAGAGATTGCACCTGATGTTGAAGAGGATGAAATAGAGTTTAGTGCAAACATACAACGCTCATTAGAGATAGATTCATTCGATTTTTTAAAAATTTTAACTGCTATGAATAAAAATACTGGCGTAGAAGTGCCTGAAGCAGATTATGCAAAAGTGGGCTCAGTTAATGAAATGGCTGCTTACTTTTTAGATCACGGAGCATAATGTTAGCTCTTAAAGATAACTGATTATCTCCGATACACTTGGGTGGGCATGGATTACATCTCTAAGCTCGTCTATAGTGAGTTTTTTCTCTACGGAAAATACAAGTTCATGGATGATCTCCGTAGCTTCTACACCTATAATAGCTGCACCCAGTATTGTCCTGTCTTCCTTTGAAACTATTATTTTTGCAAAACCGGAGTCATCGCCTAAAATTTTTGCTTTTGCATTGGCTTTGAAATATACCTTTTTTACATCTACATCAATTGCTTCTTTTTGTGCATCGCTTTCTTTTAAACCGCAGCTTGCTACTTGAGGGTTTGTATATACCGTAGAAGGCGATATGTGTATATTTTGCCTTGAAGCAGAGTTTATGATATTGTAAGCGGTTATTTTTCCCTCTTTGTATGCCGTATGTGCAAGCCCAGGAGTATCTATACAATCACCGACGGCATAGATATTACTGTTTGTTGTTTTAAATGAACTATCTATCTCTATAAAACCTTTTGCATCAAGTTGCACTCCGGCTTTTTCCAGGTTTAATGCAGCAGTATTTGGAATACGTCCTGATACACTTAAAACAATATCGCTTTGTAGCACTTTCTCTTCATTTTCGGACTCAATTGTTAGTTTTACACTTTCAGCGGATTTGTCGACACTTCTAATCGAAGCAGAATTTATAAGCTCTATACCGCTTCTCTTAAACACACGTCTGAGAGCTTTTGCAACATCGATATCCTCTTTTGAAAGTATCATTTCACCTCTGTTTATAAGAGTGACTTTCACCCCGAAAGCATTGAAAAATGAGGCTGCTTCACACCCTATGGCACCACTGCCCACTATTGTGATCGACTTTGGAAGTGATTCGAGGGTAAAGATATCGT
Source organism: Sulfurimonas sp. C5 (assembly GCF_029872055.1). Classification (NCBI taxonomy): domain Bacteria; kingdom Pseudomonadati; phylum Campylobacterota; class Epsilonproteobacteria; order Campylobacterales; family Sulfurimonadaceae; genus Sulfurimonas; species Sulfurimonas sp. C5. Next base: position 557,209 of record NZ_JARXNQ010000001.1, on the reverse strand, counting down.
TGCTAGAGATGATCTGTTTGCCATCAAACGGTAAAAGTTCAAGTTCTCTTGGTTTTGAACCGGTAGCGATAATACATTTATCAAACTCTATTGTTTTACTATCGACTTGGATAGTTTGCTGATCGAGAAATGTTGCTTCTCCGTAAAGCAGATTAACATTGCTTTGATCAAGCATCCATACCACACCGCTTCTGATCTCATCTATAAGTGCCGTAGTTTTTGTTTGCAGGCGAGCTAGATCAAGACCTTCATACTGAAGATTTACACCGGAGTCTATAAAATGCTCTATTTTAGAGATAAACTCGGCATTATGAAGATAATTTTTTGTAGGGATACAGCCGACATTTAAGCATGTTCCGCCTATTTTTTCTTTTGCTTTGTCAATGAGTAATACATTTTTACCTGCATCTCCAAGCTCTAATGCTGCCTGATACCCTCCAGGGCCTGCTCCAATTATTACTACTTCATATCTATCCATTTTGATGCTCCAGATATTCATGTGCCATATAACTGCTTCTTGTATATGGAGAGCTTTGTATATACCTAAATCCCATATCAAGCCCAATTATTCTGAGTGTTTCAAACTCCTTTGGTTCTACATATTCTACTATATTTTCATGTTTTTGGCTTGGTTGGAGATACTGTCCGATGCTAAAATAATCACACCCCACATCTAAGAGATCTCGCATTAACTCTAAGACCTCATCCCGTTTTTCACCAAAACCAACCATAATCCCACTTTTTGTAGCAACTTTAGAGTTGTACTCTTTTAACATTTTAAGAACATTCAGTGAGCGTTTGTATGAAGCTCCCTTTCGTATATGGTAGAGTCTGGGAATTGTTTCAAGATTATGGGCGACTATATCTGCACCGCTCTTTGCGATCTGTTTGATAGCATCTTTATCCTCTTGCAGATCGGGGACGAGAATTTCAACGACGATGGAGCTGTCCATCTCTTTTATTGCCTGTACTGTTTTGCAGAAGTGCTCAGCTCCTCCGTCATGCAGATCATCACGGGTAGGGCTTGTAATTACCACGTGTCTTAAGCCCATTATCTTGACAGCTTTAGCGATGTTGTCAGGCTCATTGATATCTAGAGGTTTTGGATGCCCTTTATCGACTGCACAGAAGCTACATCGTCGTGTACACTCTGTACCCATAATGAAAAAAGTAGCCTGTTTTTTTGAAAAGCATTCACTAATGTTGGGGCACATAGCTTCTTGGCACACTGTACTTATATTGTGTTTCTCCAAAAGCGATTCAAGCTCTTTGTTTATGCTAAAACTAATCTTCTTTCTCAGCCACTCAGGCTTTCTTTTAAAGCTGTATTGCATCTATATTCCATCTATAAGTGTCATACTTTGTTTTTTGAAGCTTATCAATTTTTTGAAACTCTTGCTCTGTTAGAGTATCATCTATAAGCTCTACATTAAAACTTTCTATAAATGAGTGTATCATTAGTTTTTTTAATTCATCTTTACTCGAAGACAATCCGAGCTTTTCTAAGGTATTTATATCTTCTAGGTGGGCATTTTCTAAAAAGAGCTTTTCAAAAAGTTTTGTATCTACTGACAAAGGTATGGAACCGTGTTGAAATAGAGTCTTTTTGCTGTACCTTTGTGCGTTACCACCTATCTTTTTGGCATTAATCGTAATATCATAAGGCTCGTTTGAAGCGGTGCAGATATTTGACTTTGATATATGTAGATTTTCATCTTGTGCAAACTTTGGTTCAAGTCCCAGTTTTTTATAAAAATTGATCAAAAAACTGCAAAGATATCTATAACTCTCTTTGGGGCTTAAATCATGAAGTGCAGTTTTGGGCATAATTAGCGAATAAGAGATGTCACCTCCATGAACCAGTACACCGCCGCCCGTTAAACGTCGAGCATATGAAATCTTGTTTAGATCTACAGTTGTGAGATCAAGAATTTCGTGGATCTTGTTAAAACGTCCAAAGCTCAGTGCATTTTCCCATTCATATATTCTTAAAATAGGTATGCCGCTATCTATAGAGCTTTGCAGCAGTACTTCATCTACAGCCATATTGTATGAAGCGTTTGCTACAGGTGTATCCAATAAACGAAATTTTTTTATAATCTTTTGCATATTAGTAGCTATTATAATTAATTAGTTATAAAATGAGAGTTAGTTTTTGATATACTTTAAACAAGTAGTGTAAAGCGTATAACAAAGTAAGGTGAAAAATGCAAAATTCAAGCTATGACAATTCAATTGAAGAGCTAATAAACGAAAAAATTTTTGATCAACAAGAAGCAGTAACTACACTGACGAAAAGTCTACTGCAATCAAGTCTACTGAAATCGAAAAAAAAGGTGAGGGCACTTTTTACTTTTATAGGACTTGCAAACAGTGGAAAGCATTATCTGGCTCAAACACTTTTACAATCAGACAAAGAACTTGAGCAGATAAAAACTTTCAATATGGAACAATACAGCGGTAATGTCTCTATGGGGATGGAACAGTTTTCTCTACCTTCGATCTCTTCTGAAGTGACAGAATTTGTCAAAGAAAATCCAAAATCAATTTTGTTCTTTGAAGATATTGAAAAAGGGGATTTTCAAACACAGCTGGCTTTGTATTCGCTTTTTGGCGGCAATGAAGCAAATGAAGTTGATTTCTCTCAAGTTATTGTTATTATGAGTACAACAAGGCTCGGTTCTATTGTACAAAGACAAGATTTTAAAGAGCTTCTAAAGTCAGACCCGCTCCAAGCACATACCTACCTTATGGAAAAACTTGCGCAAGAGTATGTAATGGTAAACGGTATGAAGGAAGAAGCATTTGATAAAAAACTGCTTTCTCTTTTAAATGAGCATACGGTTATCCCTTTTAATCGTCTTACTTTACCTGCACTTATAAAAATTGCGGCAAGGACAATTCATGAGATGTCGCAACATTTTGCAAAAGATTCGAAACTGGAGATCGAATACTCAAACTTTGATAAATTCGCATCATTGCTGACACTTTCACTCTCACCTTATATAAATGCCAGACACATTATTCAAAAGATACCTGAACTTATATTTACACAAGTGTATGAAGCACTTAAAGTAACACCTGAACTAGAGCAGATCCATTTTGACGTACTCGATGAGGCAATAGAGTTTGTAAATAATGTACTCAAAGAGCAGAATCTTTTTATTAAGAAAATAAGCCAACAACATATGCGTATAACTCTCGATTGGGAGATTATCAAAGAGGGTAAAAGTGTAACATGCAAGATCAAAAATGCTTTTTATGCAAAAGAGAAACTCTCGATCTTAACTCCTGATGCTTTACATGTTTCAGACATAAAGTTTTCCGATGTTGCAGGACAGCAGAGGGTCAAAGATGAATTAAAAGAGGTACTTGCCCTTTTAAAAGAACCGGAGCGTTTAAAACAGTTTGATATGACACCGCCAAAGGGGATGTTTTTGTATGGTCCCCGCGGTATGGGTAAAAAACTTTTAGCACGTGCCTTTGCTTATGAAAGTGATATGCCTTACGTTGTTTTAAGCGGTGCGGAGCTTTTTGACGCAGCCAAAATCCATAAAGCTTATGCACAAGCTTTTGCTGCAGCTCCTGCAATAGTGCTTTTAGAAGATATTGACACACCGGGTGTTATGAGTGGGGTGATCTCGCTTATGAGTACTACTCCTGTTGAAGAGGAGTTAGATATTTTAAACGGGAGTTTTGAATCTCCTGTTTTTACTATAGCTACACTTAGCAGTGTTGAAAACATTCCAGAAGATCTAAGTAAAGCTGGACGTCTAGATATACGTATAGAGGTACCGAAGCTTGATATGGAAGCAAGACGATTTTTTATAGAAGAGGTATTAAAAAAACCTCATGACAAAAAGATAGATGTGGAAAAAGTTGTTCGGTATATTTCAGGTCTTAGCGGCAATGAACTCCAGCGTATAGGGCAAGAAGCAGCCCTGCAAGCCGCACGAAAAGGGCTTAAAGAACTTACAGAAGAGATCCTTTTAGAACAAATTAATATTATTAAATATGGAACTAAATTAGAAAACAAACAGATCAGAGATATTGAAAAGTCTATGGCAAAAACGGCGTACCATGAAGCTGGTCATGCGGTGCTCTCTTATTTCTTACTGCCGGACATTAAGATAGAACAGGTAACAGTTGCACCAAGAAGCGAGACTTTGGGATTTGTTTCATACCACAATGATGATTATGTCGATGCAACTTCAAAAGAGGAACTTTTTAACGACGTATGTGTTCTTTTAGCTGGGCGTATAGCAAAAATGGAAAAGTTTGGTGAAGAGGGGATGGAAACTGGAGCTATTAATGATTTAGAAGTTGCAAGTATGCAGGTATATGCTGCAGTTGCCCTTTTTGGAATGGATGATGAGATCGGATATCTCAATGTCAGCGGCGTTGAATCGGTCTATGATAGAAAGTTATTCTCAAAACGTATAGAAGAGCGTATGATTGCCTGGATCGAAGAAGCAAAACATAAAACCCAAAGGGAAGTTAAACGCTTGTGGCCTGCAATCGAAGCAGTTGCAAAAAGACTTATTAAAAAAGAGGTGATCGACGGTGAGGAACTCAAAAAAATCATCAACAGAGCTATGAAGAAAAAATAGAGTAAGATGCAGAAAAATGTTTGTTAAACATAACCAGTCGGCAAAAGAAGAAGCAGACGGGTTAAGACTCCTGCAAAAAGCACTGCAAGATAACCCATATATCTTTATACCTGATTTTAACTTGGTGAATGAAAACGAACTACATGTGCAGTACATAAATGAAGTAGAACCAACTAAAGAGCATTTTACAGCTCTTGGCAAGGGTCTTGCATTACTGCATCAAAAGAGTTATGAGTATTTTGGTTACGATAAAGATAACTATATAGGACTTAATCCTCAAAAAAATATACTTTCAAAAGAGTGGGGGAGTTTTTTTGTGGAGTATAGGCTTGCGTATCAAATTTCGCTTATTCAAAATGCAGATGTTCAAAAAAGCTTTTCGGCACTGCTGCAGAACAATAAAGCTAAACTGCAAGATTTTCTAAATGAATATACAGAGCATTCAAGCCTTGTTCACGGAGATCTATGGAGCGGAAATGTATTGTACGATAAAGAGAAAGTGTGGCTGATCGATCCCGCTGTCTATTTCGGTGACAGGGAAGTGGATCTCGCTATGAGTGAGATGTTTGGAGGTTTTTCTTCTATTTTTTACGAGAGTTATGAGAAAGCATACCCAAAAAGTAAAGCTTACGAAACAAAAAAAGTTATCTATAATTTATATCACCATCTCAATCACTATAATCTTTTTGGTTCCGGATATTTACGAGAGTGCGAAAATGGTTTTGAGTTGATTGCTAAGCTCTAACTGACATTTTAATAGATACCGGGAAACAGTTTATATCTTACCTGCTGTGTATATTCTTTATACCCTTGCAGTTCTTCTTGAAGTGTTTTGTCTTCCAATTCTGTTCTTATTACCGTAATTATGATGGCTAGGAACATTGGAATTAATGTCCATATTGAATTTAATGCCAGAACCATACCTGGAAGTGCCAAAAGATTTCCTGCATAGCCAGGGTGGCGTACTATTTTATAGGGACCGCTATTGCACACTTTATGTTCCCCATCTTTTAAGATACGTACTAAACTGAAAAAGAAACGATTTTCAATCAAGGCCCATGAAGCAAAGCTATACCCAAATGCGATCAAAACAAAGCCGAATATATTCATCCAAACTGGGAAAAGGGGAGACCATGCAAAACGGTGTTCAAGACCTGCCACGATAACAAGCGGAAAAGAGATGCTCAACGCCATTAACGTACCAAGCACTTTATCCCAAGGCTTTACATCCTGAGGCTTGAAGTATTTGGAGCGTTCAGCCAAAATGCCGGGATGTTTTTGTTCTGCCAATAAACGACTTACTATTCCCGCTGTAACTATAAGAACCAAATATAACCATGCTTGCCACCAACTGAAATCCCATCCACAAAGCAATAGAATAATTGGTACAGAAAGGTAAGCTACGAGTACATTGAACCATTGAGAAGGTTTGAATTTTAATACAGATTCTTGGTTATCCATCATTGAAATCTCTTTATTTATAAATCTATAAACAATATATTAACGAAATTATTGATCTAAATAAAAATTTCTATAGAAAATGATTTTGTGTCCGATGAGGAGAAAGTTTATTGTTTTTTTGTTGATAAGTGGTACCAGCGGGGGGACTTGAACCCCCACATCCGAAGATAACGGATTTTGAATCCAAAAATTCCAACTTTTTTGTTTTTCTTAAAAGTTGACAAATATTATCATAAAACTTCTGTTTTTAGGGATTTTTCCCCTTTATTTCTCCTGTTTTTTTATTCATTTTTCAGCAATTTTTTATACGCTTTTTTTCAGTTTTGTAGTAAAAACTGTAGTAAAAAAATGAGACCTTTTTGCTACAATAATTGTAAGTTATACTGATTAAGACTTTTTTAATTTTTATACACTTAAGATTGCTTAATCAAGAAAAAGGTTGAAGAAATGGCATTAAAACCAGCATCTAAAAAATATCAGGGCGTTTGGATTAATGAATTAAAAAATGGTGATGTGTCTTATTATATTAACTACAGGGATATAGATGGAATATCTAAGAGAGTTCTTGTTGGAAAAAAAACAAGATTTCATGACTTTACAATTAAAGATGCCTATCAAAAACTTATAGAGACTAAATTTAAGATACAAACAGATGAAGTCCCTCAAATCAAAGGTACCCGTGTTGCAAAAATTAAGTTTGATAATTTATGGATAAAGTATTTGGAGTATGCAAAAAGCAATAAAAAAACATGGCGTGATGATGAGATAAGATATAGAAAACATATACAACCAAGAGTTGGAAACAAAATTGTTAAATCTTTAAAACCTTTAGATTTTGAAAAGATGAAAGCAGAACTGAGTGCTAAAGGATTAAGTGCAAGTAGTGTGAAACATTGCTTGGCGATAGCTCGTCAGGTATTTAACTTTGCAATAAAAAACGATTTGATACAAAATGTTCCAAACCCTATAGCAAATGGTCGTGTAAAAATGCCAGAGCTTGATAATGCAAGACTCGCATATTTGACAGTAGAACAAGCTAAAGAGATCTTAGAAATTTTAAAACTACTGAGTAAAAACACATATCATTTAGCAAGTTTTTTACTATTCACAGGAGCAAGATTTTCAGAAGTTGCAACTCTTAGATGGCAGGATATAGACTTCAATACTAATACTATATATTTTAAAAAGAATAAAAAAGGTAATTCAAGACATATCGCAATCTCTCCACAATTGATGGATATATTAGAAAAAGAGATGCGTAAAGGTGAACCTACTGAGTTACTTTTTACAAGGAAGAATGGAACTCCTTATCGTTCTATGCCAAAATATTTTATATCAGCTGTAAATGCAGTTATTCCTAATAATGATAAAAAAGAAGCAAAATATAAAATAACTACGCATAGCTTACGCCATACCCATGCTAGTTGGCTGGCAAGTACAGGACTAGATATATTACAAATTAAAGAGCAACTTGGGCATAAAACGATTGAAATGACGATGCGCTATTCGCATCTGATTCCAAATAAAAGACATGAAGCAACTCAAAGTTTGAGTATATAAAGTGTCGATACAAATGGGATACTCGCTTTGAAAAATGCAATTTTAAATGAAGTGCAATCAATTATTTATTAACTGTGTCTTTGAGTATATAAAGTGAAAAAATTAAGTTTAGATGAATGTTTATACACTTAAGATTGGCAGATAAAAAGACAACAAGGAGTTACAAATGACAAATCAAGAGTTTAAAATAAAAATGCTATATGATAAATATGGATGTTTTGTATTGGATGTAAGACAATTGGGTACTGAAATAAAATTAAGTTGTTCTGGCATATATAAAATATTTTCAGATTTTTCTGAAAAGCAAATTTTAGAACATAAATTATTACCAACATGGAAAAAGGTTTCTGGTAGAAGAGTCTGGAATATAAGTGATGTAATTGAATGGCTGGATGAGACAGAAAGTGTTAAGCATCAGAACAGACCATGAATTATTTTAAAAGGAAAGATATGAAAGTAGATATATTAAGTGACGTACACTTTGACAGTTATTTTCCTATTAAAAGAAAGTATGAAAAAGAAGAAGTCAAAAAATTCTTTGATCCTTTTTTCTTACAAAATAATCGAAAAGTAGGGGAGGTACTTATTCTTGCCGGTGACATTGGACATTGGAATGATCAAAATATTGCAATACTTAAAATCATCAAAGATGAATATTATAAATATATTGTCTGTGTTTTAGGAAACCATGACTACTATTTAAATCGTATTCAGCAAGATGATTATGACGAAAACAGTTATGAACGTGTCAAAGAGATGAGAAAACTCATCAATGCTGAAGATGGAATGTATTGTCTTGATGGGAATGTTATTGAGATAAATGGTGTTCATTTTGGAGGATGCGATAGTTCATATTCAAATGCATATATTAAAAAATATTTTCCAAAAGCAGATCATCCAAAATCAAATAATGAGATGTGGAAACGTACAATGCAAGATTCAAGTATGATGTTCGGTATTAATCAATACAACCAATTGTATAAAGAGGAAATCCAGAAAATCGAAAGAATATATCAAGATTGTGACGTGATGATTACTCATGTTAATCCATCATACCTGAAAGAGCATATCTCACCTAAATTCCAGAACAATATCACCAGTACATTTTTTTGTTTCGATGGTCACAGATTTTTAGAAGGTGGCACTATGAAATATTGGATATTTGGCCATACTCATGATAATATTGAATATGAATACCAAGGAGTTCAGTGTATTTGTAATCCACTGGGATATCCATCTGAGTTAGTTCCACCAGCGTTTGAGAGAGTAAAGAGTGTTGAAGTTTAAATACGTTAAAACTTTAAAAACCTAGATGGTGTTTTATGCTTAACGGCACCCCATGGCATAGTTCGTTGTAGTGGATACGTTACATACAAAAATCTTTTTGCCCTAGTAAATGCAACATATAAATTATTTTTTTCTTGTTCCATTTCAATACCACCATTTTGAATGGCTCTATAATCAGGAAAAGTTCCGTCATCCATACCAATAATAAAAACTATATCAAACTCCTGCCCTTTCATTGTGTGTACAGTACTTAGTGTAATGCCTTTATCCTCATTAACTGTACTAGTCTTTCCAAGAGCCATAGAGTTTTTAAATTGCAATAATGATTTTTTATCAGTATTTTTTGCATATTTACTCCAATGATTTAAAAGTTCGTCAATGTCATTCATAACCATGGTTTTATCATTATCATTATCAAATGCCATATCATTAAGTGTATTTCTAAAGTTGCTAAGTGAACTTTTTAAATTACTTCCATCGTCTTTTAAATTTTCTACTAAAGTATCAATGTCACCAAGTAAAAAAGTGTTTTTTTTACTTGAATCTTCCAGCTGTTTTTTATGTAATATATCTAATGGATTTAGTTTGATTTTTAACTTTAAATCAAATATACTCATTAATGCTGATTCAAATTTTATTGAACCTCCTGACATTTTATAATGATAAGGAATTGATTCTTTGTTTAAGAGTTTTTCAAGATTATTAAATACATACTTATTCCTAGCTAAAACAACTATTTTTTCAAGTGTGATTAATCCTTCTATATTTTTATCTTCTTTTTTGTTTATAAGTTCTTTAATCTTATCAATAATACACTGAGCCTCTCTAAATTCATCATCACATGATTGTATTTTAAATTCTCCATCATAAACTGTTTTTGCGATAATATCTTTATTTTCAATAGAAATTATTTTTGAAGCTGCTTCTATAACTTTTTTTGAAGACCTATAGTTTTCATTGAGTTCAAATACGTCTGCATTAAAATCTTTTGGAAATTCTTTATTCATATAGTCTGATGAAGACCCATTAAAATGGTAAATAGATTGTTTTGGGTCACCAACCATCATTATATTTTTAAAATCACCACCACATAAGGCCAACAGTAAATTATATTGTGCATTATTAAGATCTTGTGCTTCATCTACGCAAATAGAATAAAAACTTCTTCTATATAAAGCAGAAATATGTGGAAACTCAATAAACAGCTGATATGTCAATAATAATAAATCATCAAAGTCAATTGCATTCTGAGATCTTAGTATTTCTTGGTAAGTTTGGTATAGTAGTATAATATTACTATCTTCAGTATGATTATGGAACTCAGAGTCTGTAATAAGTTCTCTTTTTACTTTTGATATAAAATTCAATGCCCTGTATCGAAAATCATTTTTATCTTTAAGACTTTTATTTTTATAAGATTCATAGTATGTTGGAACTTGTTCAATTGCTTGAGATATTAGTTCTATTCTATCTTTGTCACTTTCAAAAATATGCGGCATTTGAGATACTCCTATAGAACTACCATGGTTTTCAAGTACATATTGACAAAAACTATGAAATGTTCCAACAAAGAGCCTGTTTTTTATATCAACTTTTTGTTCTTCAAGTCTTTCTTTTATCTCTTCACCAGCTTTATTGGTAAAAGTTAGGGCAAGTATTTTCTTTTTTGTTTTTGATAATTGAAATCTTATTCTTTCTGTTAAAACTCTAGTCTTACCACTACCAGCACTTGCTTTTACATAGATTGGCTTATCATCATATTCAACTATCTTTTTTTGCCTTTCTGACAATTTGATACTATCCATTTTGTACCTCAATATTGAGTTCAGTTGCTATTTTTGTAAATAAGTTAATAATCTTATTAGGTAATGCTTTCTCACTATTTACAATCTCATTTGCTACCAATGGAGCAAATTGTGCTTTTTCTTTTGTTAGATATTCATAAAGTTCTTCGTCTGATAATCCATTTATTTCAGCTTCATCTCTAGGTTTTTGAACACTTTCATGTTGTTCGTTTGTATATGTTTTTAAAGACAATAAAACTTTTTTAATTTCATCTTGAAATCCATCATTAATTAACTGCTTTTCAAAATCATTTTCATTATCTGCAAAGACTATACAATCGCTTTCTTGTTTTGCACTACCACTTGTTGTTAACTGTCTTAAAACACTTGTTCTTACATTTCCAGAATCATCATTATCACTTAAAATAAACCATGGTATATTTAGTGATTCAGCAAACCTAATAAAAGGTAAGTAGTTACCAAAACTACCTACACCTATAAAATCTATGCCATACTCGATTGATGAGCCATTAAAATGTTTTTCAAAAAAAACCGGTAATGCTTGTTCTTCTGTTTCACCTTCACCAAGAACTATACATTTTGAAAAAAATATTTCACCTTTTGTACTTATTACTTGGCGATTAATCTTTCTTATATCTTCACATTGAAATGTAGACATTGGTAAAGCACCTATCTTGACAAGATTATTTTTGTAAAAACTTCTTATTTCTCTGAGGTTTGCAACTGATGCAATATACGGGGAATGAGTAGATATGATCTTTTGCCCTTTAAAACTATTAATTTGACTATAAAGCCTTTTTTGTGCATTTGGATGTAGATGAGATTCAGGTTCTTCTATTGCAATAATTGGAAAAAAAACAGAATTTGTTTTTTCAGAATTGGTATTAAATAGTTCTATAAAAGCTTTTAGTGTTAAAAGAGATGACCAACTTCTTGTACCCATACCATGGTACTCCATTAAGAAAGTGTTGTCTCCATCACCATAGTTTATAGTTAAGCCTTTGTTTAAATCTCTAATTTTCTTTGTAAATGGTGTTATTTCAATTCCTCCATTAGAAGAATTCATTGCAGAGTTTAGTTCTGTCAAAGCATCTTTTACAATTGTTAATATTTCGCTTTTTTCTACAGCAGATTCATTAAGCGATTGTATTTGGTTTTCAATATCTTCAATATCTTCCGGAGTATATTCTATTTTAGATAGCATTTTCCCAATATATGAGCTTTTTAGTTTGATATCTTCAAGTATATCCCTTTGAGCATCCATATAAAAAAACGGTACTTCTTCAAATCTAAAAGAAACTTCATTTCCATTGTCAAGTTCATACCAGTTGTGTTTAGGGTCTCCATATTCAAAATCTACCCAGTCCTCTAATATATACTGTTTTACAGTTGGTGTATTTCTAACTTCATCAAATCTTACAATAGTTCTAAGTGGCACAAAGTCACCATCTAGAGAGGGTTTAATCCTATCTGTAGTTAAAAGAATCTCCCAATCCTCCGAAAAGTTTTGCGAAGCATCTTCATTTAACGGAACAATCAATACATCTATAGTAATCATGGATATAGAGCTATTTTCTTCTATATGGAAATCATCAAAAGATAAAAAATGTCTATTTCCAAATACAACTTGTAAGGCTTTTAAAAAAGATGTTTTACCTGCATTGTTCATACCTGTAAGTACAGTAGTGGGTTCAAGATTTATTTCAATATTTTTTAATCCTCTAAAACCATTTACTCTTACTGTTTTAATTAATATTGTATCCATAACCGTCAATCCAAATTAGGTATTTAAAACATCAATAGTTTGTTTAGAAATTTATGAACAAGTGTATTTCCAATATATTAGAATCACAATTTAATGTTTTATTTATAAAGTTAATTATTATATATAATCATAGCTTTATTAATAATTATGGTTTGACTACGGTTTGACTACGGTTTGACTATGGTTTGACTATGGTTTGACTATGGTTTGACTATGGTTTGACTATGGTTTGGCAATCAAATTTGATGTAGAAATTTATCAAATCGTATACAGAATGTTCCGAAGCCTAAGTGAGCTTTTTTTCAAGCGAGTATCCCATTTGTATATACATTTTCTAACGAAAACATTTCGCAAGCTACATTATGTGTTTTCAAATTGGCTCCTCGCTTTGCACAAGGCAAAGTATAAAATTTACCACAGAGTTTTTTTTATAAATATTGAACAGTTTATAATGAATAAATCTTTATTTGGATAATATAATAATAAAAAAATAAATGCATTATTAGAAAGTATATGAATAAAATTACATTAACTAAACAATTACTAAAAGAACAATACTTATCGGATGGAAGACCGTGGGTTGTGACCTTTTCTGGAGGTAAAGACTCATCTACAGTATTACACCTGACTATTGAAGTCTTACAAGAATTAAAAGACGAGGGACTAGATTCAAAAACAGTATACATAGTTTCTTCAGACACAGGTGTTGAAATGCCTGTAATAGATAAATATTTTTTTGATAAGCTTGAACAGTTACGTCTTTTTATAAAAGAAAAAAATTTAAACATGAAAGTTCAAGTGGTCTCTCCTGAGGTGGAAGACTCGTTTTGGACACTACTCCTAGGAAAAGGCTACCCATCTCCTAATCAAAACTTTAGATGGTGTACTGATAGACTAAAAATTACTCCTGCTACAAGATTTTTAACTAGTATTTCTAATGAAAATCGTTCAATTTTAATGTTGCTAGGTGTAAGAAGTGATGAGTCTCAAACAAGAGCAGAGTCAATTGAGAAAAGAGATAGAAACCATAGAGGCTTAGTAAAACATGATACAGTGCCAAATGCTTTTGTACTATCACCAATTAAAGACTGGACAAATGGTGAAGTTTGGCAGTTCTTAATGGCGCATAAAGCTCCTTGGGGTAAACATGACGATATGCTAACTCTTTATAGTAAAGGTAGCGGAGAAGCAGACTGTAATGTAGCTCTTAACCCAGAAGCACCTTCATGTGGAAAAACTAGATTTGGTTGTTGGGTTTGTACTGTAGTATCAAAAGATAAGTCTATGGAAAATATGCTCCAAAACCCAGAAGATCAATGGATGGAACCACTTCATAAGTTTAGAAATATGCTTGAAGAATACAGATATGACCATACTAATCGAAGACAAACAACAAGAAGAAATGGTCAAAAAGGTGTTGGACCATTTACAATGAGTACCAGACAAGAGCTCCTAAAAAAACTGCTAGAGATAGAAAAAGAGCTTTTACCAAACCTCAATGGAAAACATCTTATTTCTGACGAAGAAATAATTCAGATACAAAAAGAGTGGTTACATGATGGTGACTTTTTTGAAACAGCGATTAGTTTAGCACAAGGTGTAGGAAGAATCATTCATCATGAATCAAAAAAAGCTTTTTCAGTAGAAGAAAGAGAATATTTTTCAAGCCTTTGTGAAGAAAACAGTATATCAATAGAGCTTATGGATAAATTACTTCAAACAGAACATAAATATAGACACCAACTCAAAAGATCAGGTGTACTTGTAGATATAGAAAAAGTAGTAGAAGCGTATGGAACAGGAAAAATAAATGAAATTTAATAGCATTAGTATAAAAGACCTGTTTTCATATCAAGGTGAAGTTACATTTGATTTTAATGATTCTAGTAAACCAATCGCTTTAATCATTGGAGAGAATGGCTTTGGTAAAACATCGTTTATTAACTCTGTAAAAATAGCACTTCATGGTATTACAAAAGATTTACTTTCTATGGGAGAGCTTGTCCTTTCTAAACAAGATTATATTTTAGGAAGTAAAAATAAAAACTTTAGTGGTGTACTCAATCGTATTTCAAAACTAAATGGTGCAAATAAAGCTTCTGTAAAAATAGAAGTAGATGATGCAGGTGAGAGTTTTTATATTTATAGAGAGTATGTCATAGGAAGTAACTCTTATACTGAAAACCTTAGTGTTTATGATCATGAAAACAATTTATTATATAGTGATCTAGAAGCTCAAGACTTTATAAACTATAAGATCTCACCTACACTTGCAAAGTTTTTCTTTTTTGATGGTGAAAAGATTCAAACTATAGCTGACTTTAGTAAAGATGAATTTAGACAAATGTTAGAAGATGTACTGGAGTTAGACATTTATGATCAACTTATAACTGACTCTACAAATGTAATAAAGAAGATAAATAAAAGCGAACTAGATTCAGAACTTCAACAGAAATTAACTCAAAAAGAAGAAGAGTTGTTTGAAGTAGAATCAAAACTAACCTCTGTAACTAAAGAGTATGAAGATGAAAAGCTATATTTAAACCAGCTATTAACAGAACAAAAAGATCTGGATAGAAAACTTTCTAAATTACAAAGTAAGCATAAAAAACCACTTGAAGAAGCAAAACTACAATTACAGAGCTATGAAGAGGAAAAAGAGACTTATCAAAAAGAGTTTAAAGAAGTATCTTATATGCAACTCCCACTATTACTAAATAAAAAATTAAAAGAATCAGTAGAAAAAGATATACAAAAAAACTATAAAGGTAATGTCACTATTTCTCAAAATATCATAGATTTAAAAAAGAAAGAGTTTTTAGAGCATATAGATGAAACTCAAAAAGGGAGTATAGAGTCTATATTTGACAAAGTATTTAATTCTGATAACAATAGACAAAGTGTAGCTTTTGCAGACCCTGAAAAAATTGAGCATCAATATAACACTTTGAAAAAAGTTGAATTTCAAGAGCTCATAAATAATCTGATAGCTGTAAAAGAAAATATTGTTCAAACTCAAAATGAGATCTTTCATTTAGAGCAGAATTTTCAAAATGATCAAAAAGAGTATAAAAAAGACTTTGAAAAAGTCAAAACTCTTGCTGAAAATATAGGGCAACAAAAAGCAAAAGTAGAAAGTCTTGAAAAACAGATAGAAAAGTTGCAATATGAGAAAAAAGAGATAGAGCGTGAGATCGGAAGAACAAGTATAAAAGAGCATCAAAACTCTTTAGTAAAACTTAAAATAGAATCTTTAGAATCTGCAATTACAGTAGCAAAACAGATGAAGATAAAGATCAAAGAAGATAAAAAAGAGATACTTGAAAAGTCTATAAATGTGAAGTTTAATCTTCTAAAAAAAGAGGGATATGAAGCAGATAGTATCCAGCTTGATAATGACTTTAACATCAATGTATATGATAAAGATATGAATCCTATGGATATACTATCTAGCTCATCTGGACAAAAACAGGTTATAGCTACGGCACTTATTTGGGGGATATCTGAGTATATAGCAGAAGATATACCAATGATCATAGATACACCATTAGGAAGACTAGATGAGAAAAATCAAGCCCTTATACTGAACCAGTTTTATCCAAATGCTTCAAAGCAAGTGCTAATACTGCCAACCCCAAGTGAGCTAAGACATGAAGGTTTTCAAGAGCTTCAAAGTGAGATCTCACAAATATTTACACTTGCCAATAAAGGCTCGGCCACAACGATGCAAGAGAAAAATATAACAGAATTTTTTGATAGTAGGTACACTAAATGAGAACTACAAACTCCACAGAAATGCAATTACCTAAGATCTCTAAACTACTCGGTTTTGAAAATGAGCCAAAGTGGGTAACAATAAGGTTTGCTATCTTTATATCTCTTTCTATAGATGAAAAACTAGATAGTTCTATAAAAATAGATTTCAAAGATGGTAAAACATACCCTTTAGATGTAATTACTGGTAAAACAAAAGTAGATACTCATGGTGAACAAGCTGACTATACAGATATGATAGCTTTACTTATAGCAAATAATGAAAATAAAAAAGTAAATACGCATAGAGGGTTAGAACTATCTCTTGAACAACACTGTGAAAGAGGCTTTACAATCTTAGCCTCTTCACTTAATGAGAATAGTAATGTTTTTGAGTGGATTAAGCAGGAATTTCTATAGTTATTTTTTCTTGAAATCTTTTAATCATATTTTTCATCGCAATTTTCAAGCTCTAAAGTTATAAATACTCTGTTTTAAAGATATATTGTAGTATATTTAAGATATTTTCTATTGGTTCTAAATCTGGGTGTTGATCACCAAAATTTTCTAAAATATGTTCTTTTGCTTTTAATTTATACTCAATTGCAAGTGTAATGTTTTTATCTTCAACATATATATCTGCAATATTACTATATGTATATGCTATATATAAATGTTTAGTATCGACTTTATTACTATTTATATGTTCTAATGCTTGTTCTGCATATTTAAATGCTTCTTTAGTATTTTCAATATTTAAATAATAAAGCATAGCAGAGTTATATATTGGAATAATGCTTCTTATATCAACTTCTAGCGTTAGAAGTTTATCTAAATATACTTTTGCCTCTTTATAATTTGATTGCCTTATATAGCTATTACACATATTCAAGTAATTTTCTTGAATATTATAAGGACTATTTTCTTCTCGCAATTTTAAAGAAAGCATAGCATACTGCTCACCTAATTCATATTGTTTCATACTAAAATATACTTGAGCAAGATTGTTATAAGTTTGAGCGAGATTCATTTTATTACCACTTTCTTCATCAAAGTCTTTAACCATTAACATATACTTTAAAGCAATTTCATAAAAACCAAAATATCTATAAAGCATTGCAATATTATTTGCTAAAGTCATAACTTCTTCATCATAACTTTTTAGACCATCAATTAATGATTGAACAAAAATCATATATGATTTTTGTTCACTAGGATGATCTATTTCATTCCATTTCAAATTTTCTAAATAGTATTTAATCATAGGAGTTACGTCTTCTGCGACAAGTGGAAAGTTGAATAAAAAAAATTCTTTTATAATCTGATGAATTTTAAATACTTCTTTTTCAATTGAAATAAGCCAACCTTTTTTACTCAATAAAGACAAATCATTACGTAAATCTGCATTAAAAACTCTACCAATTTCATCTACATGTAAATTAATAGAAGGAAATAATGATAATAATATTAAACCATTAAAAAGTCCATCATCAAGTTTTTCAATAGATTCTTCAAATAGTTTTCTGAGATAATCGTTATATATTTCTTCTTGATAGGTATCTAAATTAGTATCCACTTTTATTATGGGGAACTTTCCATCTCTAAATTCATTTAGAATATAGTCGATTGTAAAGTTATTTTGGTTGATTGTTTTTGATGTCAATTCAATAAATAAAGTATGATAGTCTAAGTATTTAAAGAGTTCATTTAAGTATTGTTCCTCAATATCTTCATCATTATATTTGTTAAATAACTCTTTTAAGGAGTTGTCATTTAGTTGTCTTAATTTTAAACTAGGTATATCATTAAATAATATTCTTGATGTAATCACAACTTTAAAAGAGCTAGTGATTTTTTTGATATATACTATGTCTTTTTGATAAGTTAAATTATCAATTATCAGTATTTTTTTTCCATTAAGAGATTGTAATTTATATATTATACTTTCTAAATCATCATTTTCTGAAAAGTTAAAGAAGTTATTAAAACTTCTAAAAAAAGCTTCTTCAAGACTATCATCAACTGAGATATAACCAATGTAGTCATAGTTTTCTCTTTCACTATGTATAAAAGCATTTGCAAGTGTACTTTTTCCTATACCACCAATACTTTGAATATTTATAATATTGTCTTTATTTAATAAAGTTTTAATTTCATTAAATTCATTTTCTCGACCTATACAATATGAATTTTCTGGTAGTATTGTTAACAATGTTGTTGTTTTTTTATGAAAATACTTCTTTTGAATTTCATTTGAATGACTAATTTTTTCTTCAATAGTATCCCATCCCCAATAAATAATTTTTACACCATATTCTTGTGTCAATTTTAATGCTTTATCTTGGATATCTTTATCTCGTCCATGAGTAGAAGCAAAAAAAATAGTATCAATTTTATCGGTTTGAAAATAATTGATAATACTTTTGGTCTCTTTTGTTAAATCATTAAGTAGTGCTTCTTTTATTTTATTTCTAGAGAGACTCTTTTTCTTAACTTGTGCCAAAATCATACGTCCAGACGTGTTATATCCTATAATATCATTACCGTATTGCTCCTGACCTCTACTACCATATAAATCAAAAGGAGAATAGTTTATAAATTCTATTGATAATAAGTCTCTTATTAAATATTCTAAATATTTTTCATTAGATAAAGGTTGATATTGGTACATTTTGAGGTTATGCTCTAAAGTGTTTTAATGCTAAATCAATATATTTTTCTTCTAAGTCTTCAACTTCAGCTTTTGTCCAGTTAGCATGTGTACTAACATATTTTAAAACCTCTATTGATGAAGATACATATTCTGATTTTTTATCTAAGAACTTATTATTTCGTTGTTCCGAATTATGTTGAGGATCCATTAATGCCAGATTACCTATAGTATTTTTTATAGGTTCAATATCTGCATCAATATCAGTTGTTAAAGCATTTTTAGGATAAATATGTTCTATTGAAGTTCCTGCAAAGTCATAAGGGTTGGTGTTATTGAGGCACTTTGTGGTTGATCGACTTGGATCTTGAAGATAATATGGAAAATGATATTCTAATGTCATAAGGAAAAATTTTAAATATTTATTACTTTGATCTGAATCATATTCTAGCTCTTTCAAATTGGCAGTGAATAGTGCATCATTAGCCTTACTTGCAAGTAGTTGATTTACTTTAGTTTTGAAATCAGTTAATGTGTATGTAGCTGCATTGGTTCTAATTTCTTTTATCTGTCTAAAATAAATTGACTTGAGTGAACCTAAATGTTGTTTACAAATGAGGATATATCTAAAGAAAACTTTTTCAACTATTTTTACGATTGCTGAAAACTGTTTATCATCTAACTTTGAAGCAGCAATAAACAATGGCATTGACAAAGGATGGTCTAAAGTATTCATCAATACTTCAAATCTATTCCTGTCCCTTGCAGTAATAGGTTGTTTGACTGTATAAATCCATTCACCATCCGATAGTCTTTGACAGTTTTCAAAATCTTTTTCAAGATATTTCATTGTTGTCAGAATATTGTCCGCTTTTAACTGATCAAGTTCTTCTTTATGTTCTGGGAAAAATTGGTCCAAAAATTTATCAAAGATTTCACTTTTTTTTAAATCTTTTCCAGTGTATGAAGTATAAATCCAAGTTAAATACTGAGAAGTAATATTTGGTGCATTGGATAATAACTTATCCCATATCAATTCAACAGAGTTTTGAATTGAAGGAAAATCTTCTAACACTTCCAAGGTTTTAGCTCTTAGGAGATCACCTTCTGTTAAACTCATTCCTCTGTCATTTATGACTTGGAATAACCTATATGCAGATTTTTCATTATCTGCAACCATGTGCAATAATGTAAAGTCTGTATCAATGACAAATTCAAAAGTTTGTAATCTTTTTAAAATTTCAGTTAAATCATCATCTATTAATACAGTGTCTTTAAAAAATTTATTGATTTTTTTATAACTATTCAGAAGGTTTTTGTGAGAATATTTTTCAGGATTTTCATTGATTATATTTCCTTTCATTAGTTCAGCATAAAATTCCTTATCTCTTTTAGAAACTGTAAAAACATTTACAACTTGTTCTTCTAAGTTGATTTCTTGTCTAAAAGCTATAAATCGTTTTTGTAAATTATCTATTCGATTATTGATCATTGATACTTTAGTCGCATCTATATTAGGATACGTCAATAAGTCATTATACATATTGATCAGACAGCGTATTGTTAATGTAAACGTTGTAATTCTTTGTTGTCCATCAATAATTTCATACTTATGTTCGTCTACAGCACCAACAACAGTATGCTTAATACTTAGAATTCCACCAAAAAAGTGACTAGAATCTCTACTAGCTAGTCTCTCAGTATAGGATCTTTTTAAATCATTCAAAAAATCTTGAATAGACTCATTTTCCCATGCATATGCTCTTTGATATTTTGGCACATAATATGTTGCTTGGGAAGCAAACATTCTTCTCAGGTTTGTATAAGATGGGTCAATTTTCATTTTCTTTCTCCTTTTAATAACTCAAAAAATGCCAAATCATGTATCTTAGTAATTTCCTTATTACCATCTACATAAAAACTGTAGTGCTTTTGTAGCTCTCTTATTTGACTCATTAAGTCTTCTGCATCTGTTTTATTGTTTATGTTGAAAATAGATTGAATATCTTGTATTTTTAAGTTTGCAACTTTATGAACTATCCATGTAAATATATAGCTAGCATAGTCATCTTCAGAAGTTCTAAAGTGGGTAAGTTCCTGAGTAGAAAGAATAGTACCTACACCAAATTCTCTTCCTTCTTTTAGTATCTTTTTAAGGTTGTCAAAGTCTTTTGACATAAAGTTGTCTGCTTCATCCACAAGTATCATTTTGGTTATCTGTATAAAATCACCATTTACTTTTGAAGAACCATTCTTATGCATTTGAACATAAAATAGATCAAGTAAAATTGCTACTACCAAGTCTTGTATATTAGAGTCATAGCCAGAGAGATTAACCACTGTTACGCCATCTATAACATCATAAAGAGATTTTGTTTTTGAACTATCACTTTCAAATATCTCAAAATCTATCAAGTCATCTAAAGCTGCATATAGGGAGTCTTGTTTTACATCTTCACTCTCTATATACAGTTCCCATAGATCATTGAGAGTTGGTGCAGGTAAAGACCATGTTGATTTATCGGATGAGTCTATACCTTTTGCTCTATATGCATCTTGGATAATATTTTTCAAAGTGTTTCTTTGAACATTTCCTAGGTTAAATGCTTTTGATAGTGTTGTTGTAAGAGTCCTACCTGTATGTGTAGGAAGCTTAGGGGTATCACCAAATAACTCTAAAGGGTTGATTGGTAGTTTTTCTAAATCGAGTACTTTAGCATTTGTAGCTTTTACAAAATCAGGTTTGATATAGTCCTTTTTATAATCAAAAATTAGGATATCGATCTTTTTACCATCTAAGTTGTTTTTTGATTGTTGAACTAGCTGAGTAATAAGCGACTTTGTAAATTGCGTTTTTCCCGTACCACTTCTACCTATTATTCCAGTACAAGTATTTTGATTTTCAGTTGTATTTGTAGGATGCCAAAAAATATTTTGCTCTGTTAAGCTGTCTTTACCAAACAGTATCTCTATAAGTTGTGTTGAAGTAGAAGATTTTTCTATCTCTTGGACACTGTCTTCAGTGTTAGAAAGTTTTCTGTCTTCTTCAAATTCATCTGTACTTGAACTATCATGTTGATATTTAGTTTCTACTTCTACTTCAGATAATGTCGCATCTAATGATAAGTTACTTAACAAGTATTTTTTATTTGTACCGTATGAGCCATTTTGTACTTTATGTTTCATCTCCTCATAAGTGTCTTGGATCATTAGGTTTTGTAATTGGTAAGGTAACCTTATCTCTAGTATTTCATCTTTCAGATGCATTTGTGTGTCGTATTGATTTTTATCTAAAAATGCAACAACAGCACCTGAACTATAGTTTTCTAATTCTATTAAATTGTATGTACCATCTAAAAGCTTTTCTCTATTTTTATACATATCTTCAAAATAGTTATCTTTGAAGATATCATAAAGCTCATACTTTTCAATCTGCATAAATACTTGTCTAATAAATAGACCTTTTAACAGTCTCGTTTTTAAACTATCTCCAATAAAAAGATGATCATAAAAAAACCTTTTTAAAGAAATGGCTTGTTCACAAGCTTTTTGCATATCTGCACTACTAGCTTTTACTTCTACTGGATAAAGTATAACATCGTCTTTTTTGAAGCCTACGAGTAAAATATCATCTGAAATCACACCTTTATGTAAAGCTGCATCTTCACTGTTTTTATTATGGTTATATCTTGTAAAATCACTGCTGTCCATAGATAATCCAACATTTCCAGACACTCTAATCATCTCTGCTACTGAAAGTGGAACCCAAGTTATGTCATCAGTATCTACTATTGAAGTAATATATTTGTATGCTGTGATAATTCCTATCTTTTCTTTTTTGTCTTTTTCTGGTTCAGTTATCATTTTAATAAGCCATTCACCATTGAACGCATTAAACTGTTTTACTATGCTTTCTTTATCAATGAGTTTATTATCGCTAAAGATTACATTAGAATATAATTCTTTTCTAGCTGTTACAGTTATAGCATCATAGTTTGCAGATGAGCTATATTGATCAGAGTAGTGTATAAGGATTAAGTTTTCTTCATTGTCAAAAAATTCTAGAGTAACTTTTGGATCAATAATCACAGTCCAAAGTGCATTTTTATAAGATTTTTTAAGTAAATCTTTGAACTTTTCGCTTATCATAAGAGAAATAGTTTTATTAGATTCGTAGTTCGTACCATCTTCATATACAGCTCTTTGCATAGCGTTGTATATTTTAGCCAGTTCTATATGTGAACTATTGTTTTCTTGAACATTATGTAGCCCAAAACCACTATAGTAATATCCATTTTCTTTTTGTGAACTCTCACCAGAAATTAGACCATTTGCAACTAACCCTGATTTATTCTGATCTTGAGTTCTATTATCCTTTATCTCAATTTTTTCATTGTTTTTAAAAAAAGAAAGATGCGAATAATTTTGTTTTTCTGAAGTTAAATGTTTACTATAAGTTAAATGTGTTCTTATTGTATCTATGAGTGTATCAGACTCATTTCCAAATTGAGAAAATTCATTTTTTATATCTTCATATTTATCAAGATCGGCAAAGGTGTCAAATGCTGTTTGACAATATTCATCATCATATAAATTTACAATGATTTTTATAGGATAAGATAGTGTACTTTTTTTATAAAATTGAACTATACCTTCAAAAAGTTCTTTGTTAGTATTGTTATTTATACTGTTAATAATCAGTGGAGCATCATTTCTAAACTCAAACAGTTGTTTAAATGAGCTTGTAAATTCATCTATTTTTTCATAAGTTAGTTTTTTCACATAAGAAAATTCATTTTTTTCATTCGGTACAAACTCTAACCATAATGAGTTCTCTTTTACAACTTTAGTAAATGCATAATTCTCTTTATCTATAAACAGATAAGGAAACAATCCTTTTGGATTTAATCTACTAAGTGTAACTTCTGAAATATCTTTATAATGACTGTTACTATCTTTTGCATTTTCGATAAGGTTGACAATATAAGACAATATCAAAGGTGAAAATGGTGAAGCCATTTTTTTATGATCTATTCTAAAAAATCCAAATTCAAATAAAAGCTTATGAAAATCATTTAAAGATTTATTCTCTTCAGCCGTTTGCATATATTCTAAGTAGTGATTTACAAATGTTTTTGTTAAAGTATAGACTGTATCATTCCATGAACAAAGTGAAGGTGTGGTTTTGTTCTTTTTGAAGTAGTCTAAAAGATTCTTAAAAGCTTCATAAATATTGCTATTTATATCTTTTAATATTTCTATAGAAAAATCATCAGTAGTTGATGCAAATATTTCTTCATCAATAAATTTTTGTTCATATTTAATATATACCAGTCTTTCTGCAACTAAATCTCGTTCTCTATTTTCATATACAACCTTATTTTTTGCTTGTTTAAATTCCATATCCTTATTAGAACCAAAAAGATGGTCTGCCTTGGACTTATTAAATAGGAATGGTATAGGAATAGTTTCTGTTTCTGTTTCACCTTCAACATTAAGATTTAGCTTATTATCACCGTTAGATATGCTAAGCTTTACTTCATCATGATTGTTATAATAGTGTTTTAGATCCACTTCATCGTATTCATTTACATCTATCTCTTCATTCTCATTAGTCAACTTAATAGTTTTTACTATTTCTTTATCATTTAGTTTTAACTTGAGGTTATTGCCAAGTTGTAGTAATACTTCTTGTCGGTTAGGTCTAACAATAAAATTGTTTTTTATTGCATCTATATAGAACATACCTTTTTGTAAGACTAAAACTTTAAATATTTGGTTTTCAGAAGCTTTGTTCCCTTTAAAGTTAACTGTAAAATATAAAGGTTTAAAATCATAATCAAACTCTAGAGTAGCTGTTTTTTTTATTCCTCCAGAGCAAGAGATTTTATTCTCATATAGTTTTTTAAAATTTTGATTATGACTTATTGTAAAGTTACTTGACTTTATACCAGTAGCTTCATCAAATTTAAAAGTTAAAGTAACTTTATTAGTATCTGTTAAGACAATAATATTCTTTTTTCTTTGTCCTGCTGCACTAAGACTGTCCTCTCTAATTTCATGAACATCATCACAATGAAACCCATCAAAAAGTATTTTTTGACCTTTATTCGCATCTATTTCTACACTAATATCATTATATGATAGTTCTTGCCAATCTTTTTTTACAATATTATCTTTTATAAATTTAGGAGATAGATCAGATAACTTATCTTCTAGTTCATTCGGAAAATTTGTTATAGTGTTTTTTATTTCTCTGTAAAGTTTGTCATTTTTATCTATTCTTTGTTTGATCTTATCTGTATCAGCTTTTAATAAGCCATTGTCAAAACTATATAATTCTTCATCTTCAAATAACTCAAAAGATGGAAAATCAATTTTATTATTTACAATAGAATTGTATAAAACTTCGTATCCAAATACTGATTGTTGGTCATCTTCAATCATAGTAGATTGATAATTTAGTAAGTATTCAAAAATTGCTTTATGTGTAGTCTTTTCTGTAATCAACTTTTGTAACTCAGACTTTATAGTTATTAAGTTCAGTGGATAAGTTGGAAGGCTTAGGTCTGTTATAGCACTAATAAGTGTATCTAGTCTGTTTTTATGTAAAATTAATAATGCACAATCAGGATTTTTAGATAACGAATCTCTAATATTTGATATATAAAATGGATTCATAGATATATCATCTACAAAAACTAATTTTATACCATTGATATCAATATATGGTAAAGCTACACTATTTGTTCCAAGTTTATTTGTTTCAAGTTCAAAATTTTTAGTGCTATTTGATAGAGAGCTTAGGGCTTCTTGTAAAGATTTTATTTGTTCTTTATTGTCAGAATAAAATCCATATCTATTTCCAGATTTTAAATTTGAAGTAGACCATGTGTAAATTTTGTTTGCAAGAAAATTATTAAATTGTTGTTTTGACATATACTGCATCCCCACTATCACTTTTTCTTTCAATATTTCCCACTCTTTCATATAAATTCAACAGTTCATTTTGTGATTTTGAATCAAAAAAGACACCTCTTTTTTTAAACTCTTTTAGCAACTCTTGAAATCTAAGCTGTTTTGATTCTCCTATTGAGATGTTAGTTAATAATATTATTGTGTCTTGGTCAAAAGAAAGTACAGTTCCATTTCTTCCTGCACTTTTTGTAAAGGGTTGTGCTATATGCCTTTTAAATACGTTTAGATATTTTGTAAGTGCCCGAAAGCGATTAGGATAGCTTGGTCTAAACTGTTCATAAGAAGAGTCTAACAGGGCATTTAACGATTCAGTAAGATCTTTTGACTTAAAAACTTTTTCATCATTGTTTAATTCTTTTGCTTCTCTGTATATTTTATGGAAATAGTCGAAAGCTTCTACATTCTCCTGTGTATCTTCAAATTTTTCATACAGTTCATATAGTCTTAAATCTTCAGTAGCTAATGATTGAGCCAGTGCACTTAATAATGAAAAGTATGGGAAAATATATTTACTTTTTTCATAAAGATATTCATACCCTTGTTCAAATACATGCTTTCTTTCTTTACTGACAGTTTCATATTTTAATACAAAATACAATTCTTTTGCTTCTGTGTTAGAAAGAGCATTTTCATTTGGCTTTAGATTTAAGGCAAGCTGTGCACAATATATAAAAAGATATAATTCGAAAAAAGCTTCTATGTTTTTTACGAAATAGTGCTTATTGCTTGATATAAACTGTAAATCTTTATTGAAGAGTGGTTGTAAAAACTCAAGATAAGATGAAGTACTTTCAGGTATATTATTCTCTTTTACATGATTTTTTAACTCATCTATAATTATTTTTTCTAAAAAGTTAACATTACTATCCATATTTATATTAAGAAAACTTCTATCTGCTAATTCATTAAAAATTTTAGAAATGTCTTTTGACTTTTCACTTCCTTTATATGTTTGATATAGCAGTAAAGAGTTTATATTGATTTTTTCTTCTTTTAAGTATATAGTTTCTAAAAGAGATGTGGCATCTGAACTATTTAATGCATCTTGAAATTTATTTATACAATTGTTTTTCAGTTTTTCATAGTCATACGCTGTAAGATGTGTACTTGAAATATAAGAAAAAAACTCTCCAATTACTTCATCATATGAAAACTTTTTTTTATAGTTTTCATCACTTGAAGTAAAGGGATAAAATTTAGCAATAGAGTTCCTACTTCCTATATCTTCCACAGTAGTTTGCAATAATTTATCTTTCATATTTTTGCACCTCTATATCATCATCTTCTATGTAGCTAAAATCAATTCTTGTTTTATCATGGATAATACTAATTTCTTCAGATAATATTGCTATTTCATTTATCGATTGAATTAACTCTTCAAATATAATTATTGTATTTCTATCATGTTTATTTGGTCTGTAACCTTCATTTATTGATAGTAGAAGTTGATACATATTAAATGTAATATCTATCGTTTTAATCTCTATTCCATTTATCGTAATAAATAGTGGAAATGAGTTGAAAGTATTAATTTGATGCTCTTTAATTTTGTCGGTATTTTCACGTATCTTTAGAGGTGTTGCTATAATGCTGTTCTCAATAGCAGAAATAGTAAATAGTTTCTTTTCGGTAAGTGTTGGAGCTGTTTTATTTACATATATGTAGATTGCATTTTTTAATTTTTCATAAAACTCTTTGATAACAGTTTTATCATAGTTCTGATGACTAGAAATCAATTCAATAAAGTTAATTATATTTTTTGTGGA
Organism: Sulfurimonas sp. C5; assembly: GCF_029872055.1. Classification (NCBI taxonomy): domain Bacteria; kingdom Pseudomonadati; phylum Campylobacterota; class Epsilonproteobacteria; order Campylobacterales; family Sulfurimonadaceae; genus Sulfurimonas; species Sulfurimonas sp. C5. Next base: position 529,574 of record NZ_JARXNQ010000001.1, on the reverse strand, counting down.
TTTTTCAAAACTATCTTTAAATATATGGTGATAGTTATTTGAAAGTTCACAATCTTTAAATAAGTAAAAACATCTTAATAATGTAAACGGTTCATTATTTTTCAATATAGGTTTTTTACATGCTTTGTTAAAATCTTCTATAAAAGTATCTAGGTCATTATTAGTTTGATTTGTAGAACTTTCTAAAATAAATTTATCAAGTAAAAATGTCCTGTTTAGTATAGGGTCTTCTTTGTGTATATTGTTTATAATAGGATTAGAACGCTCTTCAAATAGCTGGTTTATCAATATTTTTGGACCCTTTATAAGAGTATAAATAAAATCTAGTAAAGTTCTTGCTGTAACAAATTGATCATATTTTAAATATACTAGAATTAATAGATTAATTATAGACTTTTGAATACTTTTGTCTGATAGAAGTTTATAGTTTTGATGGACAACAGATGTAGTTTCATTTTCTATATCCTCTAAAAAAGCTTTATAAAAAGGATTTTCTTCTGATTGCTCTGTAATTTTGTTTAATATAGATTCAATAAATGGCGAAGATATTTGTTTGTTCTCAAATTTAAATTTTGGATAATCTTCAAAATTTATAAAAAAAATATTATTTGAAGAGGTGCGCTTTTTATCATATAATTTGAAAGAATCTATAATATCACTATGCTCTTGAGAGCCTTCCGCAATAAAATTCAGCATAATCCCAATATTAATACCTACTACTAAAGATTTGTTCGAATTTTTATATTTAGTAAAACTTTCGTTTAATGCTTCTATAGAAGTTTGAGATGGTTCAAAACTATGAGTAGCATCAACATGAAACTCATAATTTGATTTATACTTTTTATAATGACGGTTGATTATTGCAGACTTTCCATCCCCACTACTACCACATAAAAATATAATGGACTTATTGGAGAAATTTTGTTCTAAAAGTTCTAAATATTTTTTTTCTACTTCAGTTGTAATATACAGGTAATCCATTAAACTTGAATTAGAACTTTTTAAAGTATTAACTGCTTCTGGTGAAGACTTTGAAAGTTTTGAGATTAGATCGTATAGTTTACTCATTATGAGCATCACCATATATTAGTTCACAAATATCAACTTCTAAAACTTTAGATATTAAATAAAGATGTTCAAGATTAAAGTGCTCTTTAAATTTATAGTTTTCACAATTAGATAAGAATGATGTACTTTTATGTCCTATTGCTATTGCTAGTTCTAATTGACTTACTTGTTTTTTGTTTCGGGCATCTCTTACATTTTTACCTATGTTTTTGTAAAAAGTATCTAATTCCTCTTTATTAATATCTGGAAAAACTTGCAAACTTGATAAACCTTGAAAATATTTGACAATATAATAGGTTTAAAAATATTTTTTGTAAATCATGTATACATGAATTTATTATTTGCAACATCAACAGTTATTTATTTTGTAGCTTTTATATAAGTTATGTGTCTTCAGTATCTAAAATACTATGGGAAGTGTACTGATGAAAAATCTGTTTACTTTATAGAAGGTACGATGTTATGAATATTATGATAAAAAAAGTGTTACAAATAGTAAAAAAGGTAAATATTTTTATGTAAAATACTTTTTCTGTAGTAAAAAAGTAGTAAAAATGTGTTTTTGAGGTTTTCTTAAAAAAGAGGAAAGGGCTCTGAAAGCACCTGTCTTACGAGTGGTACCAGCGGGGGGACTTGAACCCCCACATCCGAAGATAACGGATTTTGAATCCGTCGTGTCTACCATTCCACCACGCTGGCTAAATTTCCGAAATAATAATCACATGTTACTTAAAAGTAAATAATTTTTGCCGATATAGTCACATATGGAACTTAAATTGCTAGATAAGCAATATACAAAATAAATAGTCGGAGGTCTGTTATGCGTGTTACATCAGCTATGTATTACAACAGTATTTATCAAAAAAACAATTCAAATTTGAACAAACAACTTTTTGATGTAAATAAACAGATAGCTTCAGGACTAAAAATTCAATACGCACATGAAGATGTTACTGCATTTTCACAAACTATGCGTTTAGACAATGAAATTACTATCCTTTCACAAGTAAAGCAAAGTACGGAAAACGGTTATAAAGTTTCAAATCAGACAGATTCAATTATGAATGAATTTGGTGATCTGATGAACCGTTTTAGAACGCTTCTAATCCAAGCTACCAATGATACAAACGATGAAACTTCAAGAAATGCAATTGCAAATGAGTTAAGAGGTTTAGAAAGCAACTTAAGAGGTTTGGCAAATACTTCTATTAATGGTAATTTTTTATTTTCCGGATCGGCACTTGATGTAAAACCTATTGACGACAATGGGATTTATCAAGGTAATGCTGATAGACTTGATGCTTTTGTAGGATCAAATAATAAACAGCAGTTCAATATTTCAGGCGCAGATCTTTTTTTAGGTGAAAATACAACTGTAAACCGTGAAATTACGACCAATGTAGCCAACTATAATCTTCTACAGGACTATCCGGCACTTCAAGCATCTGTTGCCGATAACGATTATTTGTCTTCTTCAAGTACAATGAGACAATTCATGGGAGATACAGATAATACCAGTGTGCCTGCAAATACATATTATTTCTATGTACGCGGGACAAAAAGTGACGGTACTAACTTTAATACTCAAATATCATTTTCAGATAATGATAAAGTCAGTGATCTTTTAGATGAAATCGGTAAGCAATACGGTAACACAGGTTCTAAACAAGTTGTGAATGTTTCATTAAACGATGCAGGTGAAATTGTTGTTTATGATAAGATTGATGGTTCTTCGAAAATAGATTTTCATATGGTTGGAGCAGTTGATTATTCAGGTGCCGGGGCAGCCAATGTAGCAAATATCGATCTTTTAGATAGCGGTGAAACAAATTTTGATGCTATTATTGGAGGAACTTCAGTTGCAGCTAATCCTAATCTTTTTGTAAAAGAGTTTACAAAGTCAGGTTTTACTGCTGCAAGTGGTGCACCGACAAATATTGAAGGTCTTATTTACGATCGAGCTGCATTTAGTGTTAATGGATCAAATATTACTTCAAATGTACCGCAAATTATTAAAGGAACAAATGCATTTGCAGATGCTTCTACAAAGTTATCTGAAGTGTTTGACCTTTCTCAAGGAACTGCCGGTACTTTAGACGGGACACAACTACGTTTGACAGGAACAACAATTGATGGTGTTACACCGTATGATATTACAATTAATATCAATAGTGCAGGTTCAACATTTGTAGATAATGCAACTGCTACAAGTTATGATATTTTTAATATGGATACAGCAGGAAGAACAGCAGTAAACGGTGATGATATGACATATCAACAATTATTGGATGTTGTAAACATGGCAATTACAAAGAATCTTCCGGCAGGTGCAACTGCTACAGATTACGATAATGCCATAGCATCTGCGAAATTCAGTGGTGAAACTTACTTAACATATGATGGGAAAGTGGCTTTTAAAGACCTTACAAACGGTAATACAAAGGCTACAATCTCTTTATATGATGCAAATAGTGGAAGTTTTACAGCAGGTGCAGCTTCTGTAGGTGCTTTCCAAGCAAATAACTCTTTAACGGTAACAGATCCGAAAAATGATTTTTTTAAATCAATCGATGCAATGATACGTTCAGTTGAAGAATATAAAAATAATCCTAATGCATCAGTCGGTAGTGAGCGTGTAATAGGGATGCAAAATGCAATTGCAAGAATGGATGCTTTACAAGATCACATTTTAAGTATGCATTCAAGAGTAGGGGCACAGTCAAATACGCTTGATCAATCTTTACAACGTGTAACAATTTTAGACGTTACAACAAAAACATTGCGTTCATCAGTGATTGATACGGACCTTGCTGAAGCATCTTTAACATTACAACAGTTAACTACCAATTATCAAGCAATGCTTTCAACTATAGGAAAAGTTTCGCAATTAAGTCTTGTGAACTATTTATAATTGGAACATTTTTAGCTATACTTCTTTTAAATTTCTATATGTTTTAAAGGTGAGGTATTGAGGGATACTTTTTTTATCGTTGTATTTGGTGTTTTAATTTATTTAGGTTTTGCTACAATCCTTGGAACAACAAGTTTGATGGGGAGCTTTGGTGTAAGCTTTGCATCATTTAATCATCAGTATTTTGGTTATATATCTTACATTTATCTCTTTGTACTTCTTTACCCCTTATATAAACTTTACAAAGATGTCAGTTTTGACTTTAGAAAAGCAGAACTGAGTGTTGCTGCTTTTTTAGTACTGTTTTCTACTTTATTGGCTCAAGCATTACTAGTAAGCGATGAGTATCGTGGAAAATTCGGTGCAGATTTTGTTGATTTCCTTTCTCCTTATATAGGATTATTCGGACTATGGGTCTTTTGGTTTATTATCAGTTTAGTTTCGGTTGTAATTGTATTTGAAAAAGATGCTGCCGAACTTTTTACACATATGTTGTCCTCTTTCCGCCGTTCTGAATCAAACCCTAAACAAAAAGAGGAAGAACCCCAATTTGAAGAATATCAAGAGTTTATAGAAGAGAACATCATTGAAGAAGAGACAACTGTTACAGTAGAAGAGATTGAAGCACCAACAGAAGAGACGGCTATACCTAAAATTCAACAAACATTTGAATTAGATGAAAATATAGAAGAAGAGATCGATAAACCGGCTTTTTTACGTCAAGATGTAGAGAAAAAACATAATATTTTGGAAGTTGCAAAAGAGATTAAAGAGCGTAAAGGTGCCGTAATAGTAGACGAACTGGAAGAAAATAAAAAACTTCTTGCCGACATTGAAGTTGGAAAAACAGAAAAACCGAAAAACTTCAAGTTGCCTTCTATTGATTTTTTACAAAAACCTTCTACATCTTCTAAGTCTGTTGATGAAAGCGAATTAGACGGAAAAATAAAATATCTTATCGATAAACTGGCACACTTTAAAATAGAGGGTGATGTTGTTCGTACATATGCAGGACCTGTTGTTTCAACGTTTGAATTTAAACCTGCTGCAAATGTAAAAGTAAGCAAGATTTTAAACCTGCAAGATGACTTGGCAATGGCTCTTTCTGCTGAAACTATCCGTATTCAAGCACCGATTCCAGGTAAAGATGTTGTAGGGATTGAGATACCGAACGAAACGGTAGATACTATCTACTTACGCGAGCTTTTAGATGATAAACTCTTTAAAAATTCATCTTCACCGCTTACAATTGCACTTGGAAAAGACATAGTAGGGAAACCTTTTGTAACAGATCTTAAAAAGCTGCCGCACTTACTGATCGCAGGAACAACTGGTAGCGGTAAGTCTGTCGGTATCAATGCGATGATCCTGTCATTACTTTACAAAAACTCTCCGGATCAACTGCGTCTGCTTATGATTGACCCTAAAATGCTGGAGTTTTCTATCTATAATGACATTCCGCATCTGCTTACTCCTGTTATTACAAAACCTAAACAGGCTATTGCAGCACTGAACAATATGGTTGCAGAGATGGAACGCCGTTATGCAGCAATGGCGGATACTCGTACAAAAAATATTGAAAACTATAATGAAAAAGCGAAAAAAGAGGGCTTTGAACCTATTCCCTATATAGTGGTTATTATTGATGAGTTAGCTGACCTTATGATGACAAGCGGTAAAGATGTTGAACATTCAATTGCAAGACTTGCACAGATGGCGAGAGCATCAGGTATTCACTTAATTGTTGCAACACAAAGACCATCGGTTGATGTTGTTACAGGTCTTATTAAAGCCAATCTTCCTTCACGTATATCATACAGAGTAGGGCAAAAAGTTGATTCGAAAATCATCTTAGATCAAATGGGTGCAGAATCGTTACTTGGACGTGGTGATATGCTTTTTACCCCTCCAGGCGCAACAGGACTTGTAAGGCTGCATGCTCCATGGAGTACTGAAGAGGAGATTGAAGAAATTGTTGAATTTATAAAATCTCAACGTGAACCAAACTACGATAAAAGCTTTTTAGTTGAAGATAGTTCAGAGTCTTCAGAGAGAAGTGAAGTATTTGAAGAACTTGATCCATTATATGAAGAAGCAAAAAGTGTTGTATTAAACGATAGAAAAACATCTATATCGTATCTTCAAAGAAAACTGCAAATAGGTTACAACCGTTCAGCCAGAGTTATAGAACAGCTTGAACAAGAGGGGATTCTTTCTGCTCCAAATGCCAAAGGGATAAGAGAGATAATATAAAGTGAAAGAGTTCGAAAAAACTTTACACGAAGATGAAACAATTGCCGTTCGTGCCGAGATCTCTAAAACATACTATAACGGCATAATCTCTTTATACCTTTTAGGTGCAATACTGCTTTTTATCGGTCAAGAGCTTGAGATCGGTGTAATAGGTATAGTTCTTATTATACGAACCTTCTATGTACACTTGCAAGAGATCAAAGAAAAAGCTTCTTACCATTGTTTACTTACTAATAAGCGTCTTATCATTTTAAAAGGGAAAAAAACTCCTGAAATATTTCCTGTTGAACTAGATGAGATTCGTACAATCTACATTAAGCCACTTACGAGAAAATTTCAATCTATCATAGATGTCGGAGCACTTGAAGTGCTTACTACTTCCGGCGGACGTTATGTAATTAAAAATATTAAAAGACCGTATGAGTATCACAGAGCGATTATCGGTGATATCGTAAGTGCTACACATTATTCAAATAAATCAAAAAAGGGTATAAAAAAGTGACACCTCAAGAGATAGAAGCATCTTTAAAAGTACAATACAATAGAGATCTTAGAAAACAGATCGTAAAAAGTATATTGGCGCATGAAAAAAACAACGATAAAGAAGCACTGCAGTCTTCTTATCATATATTAAATCAGATTTTTTCGTACGTTTTAAGTGAGCTCGGTTGGAGTATTGCGGAAGAATCTAATAAATGGGATGAAACACCTTTAGAGATTATGGCTGTAACATTTCCGAAACTAAAATCAACAAAGTGGTATCAAGAACAGCACTTGTTTACACAGAAATCGATCAAAGTTGAATCAGAAATGTTACAAAAATAAACATTTTTTTTAAAAAATTAATTTTTTTGTGTACATTTGTAACACTGTGTATTTTGTTTTTTCTAAATAGGTTATAATTTTTTAAATTTTAACCAAAACAGGAAATCAAAATGGGATTTAGAGAAGAATATGCTGCTCACGTAGCAGAAAGAGAAGCGTTAGGCGTTCCTCCACTACCACTTACTGTTAAACAAACAGAAGAAGTTATCGAATTTATCAAAACTGGTGAATACGTTGAAGAGATGTTAGATCTTCTTGCTAATCGTGTTTCTCCAGGTGTTGACGATGCTGCTTATGTAAAAGCTGCTTTCTTAAATGAGATCGCAATGGAAGAACATCACGTAGCTGCTATTGCTCCTGAAAAAGCTGTTGAGATGCTAGGAACAATGCTTGGTGGTTACAATGTAAAACCAATCGTAAATGCACTAAGCTCAAAAAATGAAGCTGTTGTAAAAGCTGCTGTTAAAGCACTTTCTCACACTTTACTTGTTTATGATGCATTTAACGATGTAGAAGAACTACACAAAGCTGGTAATGCTGCTGCTACTGAAGTTATGACTTCTTGGGCAAATGCAGAATGGTTTACTTCAAAACCTGCTTTAGATGAAAAAATCACTGTAACTGTATTTAAAGTTCCTGGTGAAACAAATACAGACGACCTTTCACCTGCTTCTGAAGCGTTTACACGTTCAGATATCCCTTTACATGCAAACTCTATGCTTACTGCAAAGATGGATAACCCAATTGAAACTATTAAAGAGTTAAAAGAAAAAGGTAACCTAGTTGCTTATGTTGGTGACGTTGTTGGTACTGGTTCTTCAAGAAAATCTGGTGTTAACTCTGTTCAATGGCATATGGGTGAAGATATTCCTGGTGTTCCAAATAAAAGAACTGGTGGTGTTGTAATTGGTGGTATTATTGCTCCAATTTTCTTCGCTACTTGTGAAGATTCGGGTGCACTTCCATTAGAAATGGATGTAAACGATATGGAAACTGGTGATGTAATTGAGATCTATCCATATAAAGGTGAGGCTCATAAAAATGGTCAATGTGTTGCAACTTTCAGCCTTCGTCCAAATACTATTACTGACGAAGTTCGTGCTGGTGGTCGTATTCCATTAATCATCGGTCGTGGTTTAACTACTAAAGCTCGTTCAGTTCTTGGTATGGATGCTGCAGATATGTTCTTAGCTCCAGAGCAACCGGCTGATAACGGTAAAGGGTTTACTCTTGCTCAAAAAATGGTAGGTAAAGCTTGTGGTATGGAAGGTGTTCGCCCAGGTATGTACTGTGAACCACAAATGAGTACTGTTGGTTCTCAAGATACAACTGGTCCTATGACTCGTGACGAGATCAAAGAACTCGCTGCTCTTGGATTCAATGCTGATTTAGTAATGCAGTCTTTCTGTCATACTGCTGCATATCCAAAACCATCAGACGTTCAAATGCACCACACACTACCGGACTTTATCGCTAACCGTTCAGGTGTTGCTTTACGTCCAGGTGACGGTGTTATCCACTCTTGGTTAAACAGAATGGTTCTTCCGGACACTGTTGGTACTGGTGCAGATAGCCATACTCGTTTCCCAATCGGTATCTCTTTCCCTGGTGGTTCAGGTATCGTTGCATTCGCTGGTGTTACTGGTTCTATGCCTCTTACTATGCCAGAGTCTGTACTTGTAAGATTCTCAGGTGAATTACAACCTGGTATTACATTACGTGACCTTGTAAACGCTATTCCTCACCAAGCTATTAAAGAGGGTCTTTTAACTGTTGAGAAAAAAGGTAAAAAGAACATCTTCGCTGGTCGTATCTTAGAGATCGAAGGTTTACCAACTCTAAAAGCTGAGCAAGCGTTTGAGCTTTCTGATGCTTCTGCTGAGCGTTCTGCAGCTGCTTGTACAGTTAAATTAGACAAAGAGCCTGTAATTGAGTACTTAAAATCTAACATCGTTCTTCTTCAATCAATGATTGACGCTGGATATGAAGATCACAGAACTCTTGCTCGTCGTATTACGAAAATGGAAGAGTGGTTAGCTAACCCAGAACTAATGGAAGCTGATTCTGATGCTGAATATGCAGCAGTAATCGAAATCGACCTTAACAAAATTACTGAGCCGATTTTAGCTTGTCCAAACGATCCGGATGATGTTGCTACACTTTCTGAGATTTTAGCTGACTCTAACCGTCCACACAACATCGACGAAGTATTCGTTGGTTCTTGTATGACAAACATCGGTCACTACCGTGCACTTGGTGAAGTTCTTAAAGGTGAAGGTTCAGTTCCAACTCGTCTATGGGTTTGTCCTCCGACAAAAATGGATGAGAAACAATTAACTGAAGAGGGTTACTACGCATTATTTGGTGCTGCAGGTGCTAGAACTGAGGTTCCAGGTTGTTCATTATGTATGGGTAACCAAGCGCGTGTTGCTGACAATGCAATTGTATTCTCAACTTCAACTCGTAACTTTGATAACCGTTTAGGTAAAGGTGCTCAAGTTTATCTTGGTTCTGCAGAGCTTGCTGCTGTATGTTCACTTCTTGGAAAACTTCCAACAAAAGAAGAGTACTTAGACTTAACGAAGAAAATTATCGGTAAAGAAGCAGATATCTATAAATATCTAAACTTCAACCTTATCCAAGACTACAAACTAGCTTAGTTTGTGGACTTAGAGATTAAGAGAAAAACCTCTTAATCTCTGATAATATCATAACCCATCGGAATGTATGGATTAAATACATTCAAATCAATCTTTTTATTTACTTCTTGATCTTTAAACGAAATATCTACTTTATTTTCAAATTCATCCACATAAGTTATTGATTCTATTTTCAACCCTTTTGTATAAATTGTATAGTTTATATTGTTAAATATTGCAGTGTAAACATCTTTTCTGATCTCTTTTGCACTTTGAAGAAGTGAAAAGAAGTCAAAGTTACTGTTGATAGTTTTGATAATTGCCTGTTCTAAATCAGGTTCAACCATAATTACTTTATTTTTTAAAACATATACGGTTTTTTCAATAGGCTGTGAGTATTTCCATAAAGCATATCTTGGTTGTGATGCTTGAATAGTCCCTTTGTAGACTATTTTTTTGTTTTTCTCATCTGTAATGCTTTGTTCGAACTTTGCCTGAAAACTTGTTAGATCAGTTATCTCGGCAAATGCTGTAGAGCTTAGCAGTAACAAGAGTAATTTGAATTTCATTTTTTTCCTTTTATACTTTCTGTAAACTTTTCTGTGATAGAATTATAGCAATTTCTAATCACTATATAATAAACTATATAGTGATTTATATAAGGTTGGAGATGCTACAAGCATTATTTGGTAAGATTATCGGAACAGCGAACGATAGAGAATTAAAAAAGTATTTAAAACGCGTTAAGAAAATAAATGAACTTGAATCAAAATATGAGTCTTTAAATGATGAAGAACTAAAAGCGGCATTCAATGAGCTAAAAAGTAGTGTATTAAATGGGGAAAAAACACTTGACGATGTTTTAGAAGATTCTTTTGCTATTACTAGAGAAGCATCTAAAAGAGTTCTTGGAATGAGACACTTTGATGTTCAGCTTGTCGGTGGTATGGTTTTACACGACGGAAAAATCTCTGAAATGAAAACAGGTGAGGGTAAAACACTTGTAGCGACATTACCTATTATCCTTAATGCAATGGAAGGCAAAGGGGTTCATTTAGTTACTGTTAATGATTATCTTGCAAAACGTGACTCTGGTGAGATGTCTCCACTTTATAACTTTTTAGGCTATAGCGTCGGAACTATTTTAGAAAATATGAACGATTCTGCAGAAAAAAGAGCTGCATATGATGCCGACATTACATATGGAACAAATAATGAGTTTGGTTTTGATTATCTAAGAGATAATATGAGTTACTCTAAAGAGCATCAGGTTCAACGTCATCACCATTTCGTTGTTATTGACGAAGTTGACTCTATTCTTATCGATGAAGCTAGAACACCTTTAATTATCTCTGGTCCAACAAACCATAAAATGCAGGATTATGTCCGTGCAAATTCTGTAGCAATGGGACTAGAAAAAGATACACACTTTACAGTTGATGAAAAAGATAGAATCGTTTTATTAACTGAGGAAGGGATTACAAAAGCAGAAGAACTTTTTGAAGTAGAAAACCTTTACAGTGTTGAAAACTCTTCACTTTCTCACGTTTTAGATCAAGCTCTTAAAGCAAACTATGTTTTTGAAAATGATGTTGACTATGTTGTAAGAAACAACGAAGTTATAATCGTTGATGAATTTACAGGACGTTTAAGTGAAGGACGCCGTTTCTCTGAGGGACTGCATCAGGCTCTAGAAGCAAAAGAGAGTGTAGAGATCAAAGAAGAGACACAAACACTTGCAGATATTACCTTCCAAAACTATTTTAGAATGTATAATAAACTTGCAGGTATGACAGGTACTGCAGAAACAGAAGCAACAGAACTTGCTCAAATTTACTCTTTAGATGTTGTATCTATCCCTACAAACATTCCTGTCGCAAGAGCTGACCTTAATGACCTTATTTACAAAACAGAAACAGAAAAGTTTACTGCCGTAATTACAAAAATAAAAGAATTGCAACAAAAAGGACAACCGGTACTTATCGGTACTGCTTCAATCGAAAAATCGGAACTGTTACACCAATTTTTAAAACAAGAGAAAATAGCTCATACTGTACTTAATGCAAAAAACCATGAACAAGAGGGTGAGATTATTAAAGATGCCGGTAAAAAAGGTGCGGTAACAATTGCAACAAATATGGCTGGTCGTGGTGTTGACATTAAAGTAAATGATGAAGTAAGAGCTTTAGGCGGTTTATACATTATCGGTACAGAAAGACATGAAAACCGTCGTATTGATAATCAGCTTCGCGGACGTTCAGGTCGTCAAGGTGATCCGGGAACTTCTCAATTTTATCTTTCTTTAGAAGATAGTCTGTTACGTATTTTTGGAAGTGATAAGATCAAGTCTATTATGGAAAGACTCGGCGTTGAAGACGGTGAGTATATAGAGTCTAAAATGGTGACTCGTGCTGTAGAAAAAGCACAGAAAAAAGTTGAAAATATGCACTATGAAGGGCGTAAACACATTTTAGAGTATGATGATGTTGCAAATGAGCAGAGAAAAATCATCTATAGATTTAGAAATCAGCTTTTAGACAAAGAGTATGATATCGCTTCTAAAGTGGATGAGATCAGAAATGATTATGTACAAAACGTGCTCGCAAATTCAGGTATATATGAAGGTTTACCGGAAGAAGATTACGATCTAGAAAAATTAGCTGAACTTCTTCAAGAAGAGATGAATGCATTTATGGATACGACATCTTTAAAAGATTTAGAGTATGAAAAAGTATATAGCCATATTTTAGAAGGGCTTAAAGCAGCTTATGATGAGAAAATGTCTGTACTAGATGAAGAAACGAGACATGAAATTGAACGTGAACTGTATTTAAGAGAACTTGATAATGCATGGAGAGATCATTTATATGCTATGGATGGTATGAAAACAGGTATCCGTTTACGTGCATATAATCAAAAAGATCCTCTTGTTGAGTATAAAAAAGAGGCATATAATTTATTTACAGAACTTACTCAAGGTTTAAGATTAAGTGTAATTAAAACACTTCAAATAATCCAGTTTAAAATGGAATCAGCTGAAGAGGAAGCTGCAATGGTTGCAGAAGAACTTGCACAAAGACAAAAAGCGCAAGACGAAATGATGCAGTTAAACCTTTCTGCTAATGATGATGAGGATAATTCTCTCAGTAAAAAACCTGCAAGAAATGAGCCTTGTCCATGTGGCAGCGGGAAAAAATATAAACAATGCTGTGGTAAGAGCGGTCCTAAAAAAGGTGTATTTGCATCTTGAAAAAGAATTTAGTTACATTTTTAGTAAAAAAATTTTTACGCTTTGATAAAGAACAGCCTTTTATCTTTATCTCGGCGCTTCTTGCTTTTTTAGGCATTACCTTAGGTGTTATGGTTTTACTTATTGCCATGGCACTTATGAACGGTTTTGATAATGAGTTTAAAAAAAGACTTACTATTATGAACTACCCATTAACAGTGTTACCGAAATTTTATGGTGCTGTAAATGAATCTCTTTTGATTGACCTAGAGTCAAAATTTCCAAATCTCCAGTTTAGTCCTTATGTACAATCTGCAGTGATCTCAAAAAGTGGATCAAAGCTTGAAGGCGGGTATATTTTTGGTGTCAATTTTGAAGATGAAGCTAAAGTAAACAGTGTACTTCAAAAAGCTATCGAAAACCATACATTTAACAAGTTTGATGTCATTGTCGGGAAGTCTTTAAAAGAGGAATACAAGCTTACAATTGATGATAAATTGATGTATATTTTTACAAGTGTAGAGCCGGGAGGATTTAGTGTAACGCCTAAGTTAAAACGATTTCGTGTAAAGTCCAGCTTTGATTCCGGACTTTCTGCATATGATAAAGCATATCACTACACATCTTTGAATTCTTTGCAAACATTATTACGTATGCCTTCAGATATGTATGACGGTATCCATATATATTCTGCGAATCCAAAAGAGGATATAAAACAAATTGCCGAAGAACTTCCTGTAACTGTAAGCATAAAAGGTTGGTGGCAAGACAATGTAAACTTTTTTGCAGCTTTAGAGATGGAAAAAACGTCTTTATTTATTGTTTTAATGCTTATTATCCTTATAGCATCTATTAACATCATATCTTCTTTGCTAATGACGGTAATGAATAGAAGAGGGGAGATTGCTTTACTCCTTTCTCTCGGTGCTACAACTGCAGAGATCAAAAAAGTGTTTTTATATCTTGGCATCGTGATTGGAATTGGTGGTATTATTGCCGGTGTAGTTCTAGGTCTAAGCGGTATATGGATTCTTGGTACCTTTGATATTATAGATCTGCCAAAAGATGTGTATCCTACATCAACTCTTCCGTTGGATCTTAATCTCAGTGACTTCTTTATGATAGTCTCAGGAGCATTTGTAATTGTTGTTTTATCTTCTTACTATCCCGCCAAAAAAGCTAGTGAAGTTGATATTCTGACAGTACTTAGAAACGAATAGTTTTATTCGAATATTTTAAAAGGTAGTTTGAGCGTTCTTTTTATAATATTTATAGGCGCTACAATTACCTCTTTAGCAATCGCCGATTCAATCTTCGGATCACTTAATTTCCCTGTAACTTTCATACTTGTCGAAATCGCTTTACCATCAAATAAAATGTAACCCACTACAGGGATTTTTGACATATCGCTTGCTATATCCGTTTTCAGATTGAGTGAAAGGTCTATTTTGTCATTTTTAAGATCTGCTGTACCATCCGCAGCAATTTTTAGTTCTTTAGAATCCATATACATTTCATTGATATTGAATATACCTTTTTCATAGTCAAACTTTACGTATGCATGATTCATATATAAACCGTTTTGACTATATCCAGGTATAGAAAACGTTATCAGTGATGGTACTGTATTCACAAATGCAAGTACATTGTTTAAAAGTACGTAATCTAAAAGGGTACTTTTTTCTATAAGTAGTATGCCACTGTATTTATCCAATGTTCCTTCTATATTGAAGTCAAAAGTTCCGCTCTTAAATTTTGAAAAGATAAATAAATTTCCCATAAACTGATCACCAAAACCTTCACCATAGAGATGGAAATTATTATGTTCAAGTTTAAAACCCGCTTTGCCGTTAATATGCTGTAACTGTGCCGTTAAAATATTATGATGATATTGAACAGTCAAAGTATCAGCTAAAGCATATCTATCGTTACCAAGATATATAGCTGAATTTAATGCTGAAATATTGATATTTGCCGAAGATTCATTTGAATCGTTATTATCAAGCGTTGAAATCCATTTAAGTGTTTCAGGAAGAGATATATTGTTGTCATGAACATTGATCTTAATATCACCATTCACTGTAATATTTATCTTGTCGTTTACTTTGATATATAGATTTTGTTTTTTTGTGATTTTTCCACTAATCTGATAAAGTTCTACAGGTTTATTATCTTTATAAAGTAGTTTGTACGGGTAGTTTAGAGTGGCTTTAAATTTAGTTGTATCATCATTTAACTGCTTATAGATTCTTACTTTACCGTCTGTTAAGTGATATTTTTTTAGAAAGTCGGATTCTTTATATAAATTTTTTAAGTCATTTAGTTTTAACGACCATTGTGTATTGTCTAAATTAAAAGTTGCACCCAGCTCTTTAGAATTTATTTGAATCTGATCATCCATGATAGAGGCATTTAAAGAGACTTTATCATTACTATAGAGTATTTTATCATTTTTAGGATTTTTAATTAGAAGATTTTCAAGGCTGAAATGTGCTTGTTGTGTGTCAATGTTGTATTGTGCATATACTTGTGCCTGTGTAAACTTTCCAAAAGAGATCATAGGTTTTTTCAGGTATATGGAATTGTCTTGATATTTTAAAACTAAATTGGAAATTTTGAGTTCACTGTTAACTACATCGAGATAAATATCATCATCTGCCGTAAGTAAAAACATATTGTTTTTATAATTTAACTTCAATTGTGTATTAGAACGTGTTGATTTAATACCATAATATTTAAAATTTAAAATATCAATATCAAAATTAGCAATAAGATCTTTTAGATTGACTTTTCCTGCTATAAAACCATCGGAAATATTTTTAAGAGTGAAATATGTTGTTGGAACATCTAATACCAAAGTGTTTATATCTAACGGTATATCAATTTTATCAAGATTGATTTGCAAGTCTTTATAAAGCCATGAAGAATTTTCAATAGATAAAATGTCTTGTTTTTTATCAATATAATAAACAGCTTTCAATGGTTTTGTAGCAAGATGAAGTTTGTTGTTAAGACTACATTTCGTGACCTTGAACTTTACATCCCCTTTGGCCTCTTTTGCATTATAATTTATATCTACGTTTGCATCAATTGTATTTTTATAACTGGCAAACATATTTGTAACATTGATATCGTAATTATTGAGATGCAATTTTAAATTCTTGACATCAATATCTTGTCCTAAATAATTAAAATTGCCTTTTTGTGTAAAAAAAGTTCCTTTTGCATCTACACCTATTGTATGTAAGTTAACTGCGAGAGTAAGATTTGTATCTACCGTACCGCTATTTTGCTTCATCGGTAGTTTTATCTTATAGGCTTGTAGCAGATGTAACATGTCATCATTCAGAATAGGAGAAAACTGTAAAAATAGTGTTAAAAGTTCTTCAGGTTTTGTAAAGTCAATTTTCAGCCAGCTGTTTTGCAGATCAAAGTTATAAGACAAAGCTTCTTTCGGACGTATAAACAAAATACCGTCTTTAAATTCAAGTTCCGTATGATCTGAACGTATTGCATCTAGTTTGGGATTGTAAGTGTAATGCAGTTTATTCGCAGATGCTAGTATATGAAGATGTTTATATCCGTTTTGCAGATCATTAAAATGCAAGACACCATTTAAAGAGATAAGTTCTAAGTTATCTACCTGTATAGCATCAAGTACCCAGTATTTTACCGGTTCAGGAAACGGTATTTGTCTTAGAATAGATTTGATATCTTGAATATTGTTGTGCGAAATTACTTTATACTTGGTAAGCTCTGTATTTGCAGCAGTGTAAAGTGTAACATTAGCATCATTATTGACAGAAAAGTTGAGTTTAGAAAAGTTCTCTAATGTTCTTATGTCAATAAAAATATTTCCGTTTGCTACTATATTATCTGATTTAAATTGTTTTATATGAATATCTACAAACTCTTTGTAAAAACCAATGTCAGTTTTTAAATGCAGTTTGTTTGAATCTATTGAAAGTTGAGCTTTTTCATCTGAATTATAGTACAGTTCACCGTGAAAACCATGATATTGGAAGTGAGGAATAATAATAGAATTAAAAAGGTGTCTTACAGAATAAAAAGTTTTTGTATATTCGTTTATATCCTTTTTTGCAAAAGTTTGATTTTCTACTTTTGTATCAGACTCAATTTGAAGGTCATCTATATATAGATCTAATTTTTGATCCCATTTTAGATAAAGCTTTTTTATATTAATATTTCCAATTGAAAAATTCTCAAGATATAAACCGTTTTGAAGAATGAAAAATCCAAAAATAAGAGTTAAAAAAATGAAAGAAAAAAAGCTAATGATTGCAGAATGGATTTTAGATATTGTGTTAATTATTATTGTATCTTTCATTTATTACCTAAACAAGCCTATTGAAACGCCAAAAGTTCTTTATATTCCCAAGGGGTCGATTAATCAAATTATATCACAAATGCAACAAAATCAATTCGATGTTTGTAAACTTGATTCATTTATTTTACGCCTTATAGGTTCACCGCAAAGTGGCTGGATAGATATGGGAAACAATAAGAATACAAAAGCAGATTTTTTATACAGACTAGCAACTGCAAAAGCAGCACTACAAAATGTAACACTTATTCCTGGAGAAACTACATATGTATTTTTAGAACAATTATCAAACGAACTGAATTTAGATTTTGATATATTGCAAGAGGAGTTTTTAAAGCAATCTCCAATTCAAGAAGGAATCTTGGTACCAAATACATATAAAATTCCAATGGGAATAACGGAAAAAGAGTTAATAAACCTATTATTGAAGATATCAGTCAAAAGAATGAAAGAGTTATCGCATAAAATTTTTGGAACTTATAACGAAACAAAATGGTTTGGGTATCTTACCATTGCTTCTATTATTCAAAAAGAATCGGCAAACAATGAAGAGATGCCGATAGTCAGTTCTGTTATATATAATAGATTGAAAAAGGGAATGAGGCTGCAGATGGACGGAAGTTTAAACTATGGTAAATATTCCCATGCAAAGGTAACTGCAAAAAGAATTAGAGAGGATAAGTCTTTCTATAATACATATATATATAAAGGTGTTCCGAAAATTCCCATTTGCAATGTTGGCTTAGAAGCAATACAAGCAGCCATTTTTCCTGCTAAAACTAATTATCTCTACTTTATGAAGTCAAAAAAGGGTACTCACGATTTCACATGTAACTATTCTACACACATACAAAATATACATAATGCTACAAAATGAAACATTTTGAAAAATAAGTGCAATGTTTTGTAAAGCTTGACATATATTGCCTATCTTAGTGCTATCATTAAACTTGTAAAATCCATGACACTTTATGAATGTGGATTAAAAATAAACACAAGGACATGATATGTCAAAAATTATTTGGTCAAAAATTGACGAAGCTCCGGCTCTAGCTACTTACTCATTATTACCGATCGTTAATGCTTTTACAAAAGAAGCAGGTGTAGAAGTAGTTACTAGTGATATTTCTCTTGCAGGTCGTGTGCTTGCGGCAATGGGTCTTGCAGAAGATGAATTATCTAAACTTGGTGAAGTAGTACTTCAAGAAGATGCAAACATTATTAAACTTCCAAATGTTTCTGCTTCTGTAGGTCAGTTAAAAGATTGTATTGCTGAACTTCAAGGACAAGGTTACGATATCCCTAACTATCCTGAAAATCCAGCAAATGCTGAAGAAGAAGCAATTCAAGCTAAATATAGTGTTTGTTTAGGTTCAGCTGTTAACCCTGTATTACGTGAAGGTAACTCTGACCGTCGTGCAGCTAAAGCAGTTAAGAAATTTGCTCAAAACAATCCACATAGATTAAAAGCGTATGCTGAAAACTCTAAAGCTCGTGTAGCACATATGGGTGGAAATGGTGACTTCTATGGTAACGAGCAATCTGTTACTATGGATAAAGCACAAAAAGTTACTATCGCTTTAAATGGTAAAGAACTTAAAACTGTTGATGCATTAGAGGGTGAAATCCTTGACGGTACATTCATGTCTGTTGCAGCACTTCGTGCATTCTATAGAAAAACTATCGAAGAAGCAAAAGCTGAAGGTCTTATTTGGTCAGTTCACTTAAAAGCTACTATGATGAAAATCTCTGACCCAATTATGTTCGGTCACGGTTTTGAAATTTTCTTCGAAGAAGTTTTCACTAAATATGCTGATCTTTTCAAAGAATTAGGTGTAAACCCTAACCTTGGTATGTCAGATTTAGAGAAAAAAATCAAAGGTCATGCAAAAGAAGCTGAAATTAAAGCTGCTTTCCAAGCTGTTGTAGAAGCTGATGCTCCAAAAATTGCTATGGTTGACTCTGATAAAGGTACTACAAACTTCAACGCTTCAAATGACATCATTATTGATGCTTCAATGCCGGTTGTTGTTCGTGAAGGTGGTAAACAATGGGATCGTAACGGTGATGCTCTAGAAACTTTAGCTGTTATTCCAGATTCTACTTATGCAATGTTCCACGCTGAAATGGTAGCTGACTGTGTTAAAAACGGTCAATACGATGTAACAACTATGGGTACTATGCAAAATATTGGTCTTATGGCTCAAAAAGCTGAAGAGTACGGTTCTCACCCAACAACTTTTGAACTTAAAGAAGCTGGTAAAGTTACTGTAACTGCTGAAGACGGTACTGAACTTATGAGTTTTGACTGTGAAGCTGGTGATATCTGGCGTATGTCTCGTGCTAAAGATATCCCGATCAAAGACTGGGTTCGTTTAACAGTTGAGAGAACTCGTATTGAGGGTTATCCAGCGGTATTCTGGTTAGATGAAAACCGTGCACACGATGCTCAGATGATCAAAAAAGTAAACAAATACCTTGCTGAATTAGACACTACAGGTCTTGATATTCAAATTATGGATATTGCATCTGCTACACGTTTCACAAATGAGCGTATCCGTAGAGGTGAAAATACTATCGCTGTAACTGGTAACGTACTTCGTGACCACTTAACTGATATGTATCCAATTTTAGAGCTTGGAACATCTGCAAAAATGTTATCAATCGTACCATTATTAGCTGGTGGTGGATTATATGAAACAGGTGCTGGTGGTTCTGCTCCTAAACACGTTGAGCAATTCTTAAAAGAGGGACACTTACGTTGGGATTCACTTGGTGAGTTCTTAGCACTTGCTGAGTCTTTAAGATTTATCGCTCAAAAACACAATTCAGATAAATTAGCTGCTGTTACAGCTGGTTTAGATGCTGCAAATGATGGTTACCTTGGAAACAATAAAGCTCCAGGTAGAAAAGCTGGTGAACCAGATAACAAAGCTTCTCACTTCTATGTAGCTCAATACTGGGCAAAAGCACTTGCTGAGTCTGACAATGCAGAATTAGCTGCTAAGTTTGCTCCTGTTGCTGCTGCACTAATTGAAAATGAAGATAAAATTATGTCTGAGCTTATGGCTGTTGAAGGTAAAGCTCAAGATGTTGGTGGTTACTACCATCCAGATGATGCTAAAGCTGAAGCTGCAATGCGTCCATCTGCTACACTAAACGCTATTATCGACGCTATATAATAGCTTTCCTTGAAACTGCATGCTTTATGCATGTGGTTTTCACTTTTTTTATGAAATATATTAGAGATATTTTATAAAAAAGGTGAAAAAATAACCTCACCTTAATATGGCACCTAGTATACTTAAGTGTTGTGTGTTCGCACATATTGTTTAAGTGTATTTTGTGTGTGCCATAGTATTTAATATCAAGGAGCGAAAATGAATCAAGGTAAAAGAGTAGGGATAGTAGGAGCTGGTAACGTTGGAGCGACGGTAGCTTATTCTCTCGCAATGCTTGGATCTTGTCATGAAATCATCTTACGTGATAATAAGATTGACGTAGCAAAAGGTAAAGCTCTAGATATGTCTCAAGCTGCATCAGCTGTAAGAAGCCATACAGTTGTTTCTGTTGCAGAAGAGATGTCTGATCTAGTAGATTGTGATGTTGTAGTTGTAACTGCAGGGAGCCCAAGACTTCCTGGTATGAGTAGAGATGATCTACTTATGACAAATGCAAATATCACAAGAGATGTTATACAAGGTATAGCAAAATATTCTCCAAATGCAGTAGTTATCATGGTATCTAACCCATTAGATGCAATGACATATGTTGCATTAAAAGAGAGCGGTTTTGACAGAAGCCGCGTAATTGGAATGGCTGGTATTTTAGATAGTTCAAGAATGGCAGCATTCATTCAAGAAAAACTTGGATACGGCGGGGGACAAATTCGTGCTTCAGTGATGGGTGGTCACGGTGATGATATGGTACCACTTCCAAGATATTCAACTGTTGCAGGTGTTCCACTTTCAGACGTACTTAGTGCAGATGAGATTGAAGAGATTGTAGACCGTACACGTCACGGTGGTGCAGAGATCGTAGGTTACTTAAAAACTGGTTCTGCATATTATGCTCCTGCTAAATCAACTGCTATTATGGTTGAAGCAATTTTAAAAGATACAAAACAGATTCACCCTTGTGCAGTGTACTTAGACGGTGAATACGGATACAGTGATGTAGTATCTGGTGTACCTGTAATGCTTGGTGCAAAAGGTGCTGAAAAAATTATTGAAGTAACTTTAGACGAGAAAGAGAAAGCAATGTTTAAAAAATCTTGTGACTCTGTTCAAACGCTAATTGATACATTAAATAAAAATAACTTTTTTGAAGGAAAATAATTAATGGCTACACGTATAGAAAAAGATACAATGGGTGAAATTGAAGTTCCGGTAGACGCTTACTGGGCTGCACAAACTCAACGTTCAATCCAAAACTTTAAAATCGGCGAAGAAACTATGCCGTATGAGATCACAAGAGCATTCTCATATCTTAAAAAAGCAGTTGCTTTAGTAAACAAAGATCTTGGAAAACTTGATGCTAAAAAAGCTGATGCTATCGCTCAGGCTGCTGATGATATGCTTGCTGGTAAACTGGACGGAAACTATCCGTTAGTTGTATGGCAAACAGGTTCAGGTACACAATCAAATATGAATAACAATGAAGTACTTGCAAACCGTGCTACTGAGATCTTAGGTGGGGACTTTAGAAAAGAGAAATTAGTTCACCCTAATGATGATGTAAATAAATCGCAATCTTCAAACGATACATATCCAACTGCATTACACGTGGCTTCTGTAATTGCTGTTGAAGAGAGACTTTTACCTGCGATTGCAAAATTAAAAGCAACGCTTCAAGCAAAATCTGAAGCATTCTCTAATATTGTAAAAATCGGTCGTACACACTTACAAGATGCTACACCATTAACACTTGGTCAAGAGATCAGCGGATGGGTAGAGATGCTTAGCAAATCTGAAAAGATGGCAAAAGACTCTTTAGAAGCTGTTCGCGAATTGGCTCTTGGCGGTACAGCTGTTGGTACTGGATTAAACGCTCATCCAGAACTAGGTGAGAGAGTTGCTAAGAAGCTTTCAGAGTTAACTGGTCATGATTTTATTACAGCTCCAAATAAATTTCATGCTTTAACTTCTCATGATGCACTAGTATTCGCTCACGGTGCATTAAAAGCTTTAGCTGCTGATATGATGAAGATCGCAAACGATGTTAGATGGTTGGCATCTGGCCCTAGATGTGGTCTTGGTGAGATTACTATTCCTGAAAATGAGCCGGGTTCATCAATTATGCCTGGTAAAGTTAATCCTACACAATCTGAAGCGGTAACTATGGTTACTTGTCAAGTAATGGGTAACGATGCAACTATCGGCTTTGCTGCATCTCAAGGAAACTTTGAGTTAAATGTATTTAAACCGGTAATCGCTTACAACTTTTTACAATCTGTAAGACTTTTAAGTGACTCTATTGTTTCATTCAACGACAATGCAGCAGTAGGAATCATGCCAAATGAGGCTAAAATTGATCATTTCTTACATGATTCACTAATGTTAGTAACTGCACTTAACCCGTATATCGGTTATGAAAATGCAGCAAAAATTGCAAAAACTGCACACAAAAATAACTCTACATTAAAAGCAACGGCTATCGAGCTTGGTCTTTTAACTGCAGAGCAGTTTGATGAATATGTAAAACCAGAGGAGATGATTGCGCCAAAAGCGTAATCACGTCCACTTTAATATAAGGAGAATAAATGAATATACATGAATATCAAGCAAAACAAATTTTTGCTAAGTATGGTGTACCAACACCAAGAGGTATTGTGGCGAATACGCCGGAACAAGCTTTCTTAAATTCACAAGAACTTGGTGGAAATATTTGGGTTGTTAAAGCACAAATTCACGCTGGTGGACGTGGTCTTGGCGGTGGTGTTAAACTTGCTAAGTCTCATGATGAAGTAAAACAACTTGCATCTGAAATTTTAGGTATGCAACTTGTAACTCACCAAACTGGTCCAGAAGGTAAACTTGTACAAAAAGTTTACATCGAAGAGGGTGCAGACATTAAAGATGAGTTATATCTTGGTGTAGTACTTGACCGTGCTAAAGAGATGCCTGTAATCATGGCTTCTACTGAAGGTGGTATGGAGATCGAAAAAGTAGCTGAAGAGACTCCTGAAAAAATTATCAAAGTAGCTGTTGATCCAGCTGTAGGTTTCCAAGGATTCCACGGTCGTGAACTAGTTTTCGGTCTTGGTATTACTGATCCTGCTGAGCAAAAGAAATTTATTTCATTTGCTTCAAAACTTTACAAAGTATATATGGAGAATGATGCAGAGTTAATCGAAATCAATCCACTTATCAAAACTGGAGCAGGGGACTTCCTAGCACTAGACGGTAAAATGGGATTTGATGATTCAGCTCTTGGACGTCACCCAGATATCGAAGATATGAGAGACATCTCTGAAGAAGATGCTGATGAAAGAGAAGCAAGTCGCTATGGTCTTTCTTATGTATCACTTGATGGTGAAATTGGTTGTATGGTAAACGGTGCAGGTCTTGCAATGGGTACTATGGATACAATTAACTATATGGGTGGTACACCTGCAAACTTCCTTGACGTTGGTGGTTCTGCAAATGCTGAAACAGTTGCTAAAGGTTTTGAGATTATTCTTAAAAACCCTAATGTAAAAGCAATTTTCGTAAACATCTTCGGTGGTATCGTAAGATGTGATCGTATCGCTAACGGTATCTTAGAAGCTACAAAACTTACAGATGTACATGTTCCTGTTGTTGTTCGTCTTGATGGTACAAATGCACCAGAAGCAGCAGAAATTTTAAAACAAGCTGGAATTGCAAACGTAATTGCTGCAACAGATTTAGCAGACGGTGCTGCAAAAGCAGTAGCTGCAGCGAAAGGAGAATAATTTATATGAGTATTTTAGTAAATAAAGATACAAAAGTTATCGTTCAAGGTTTCACAGGGAAAGAGGGTTCTTTTCATGCTGAGCAATGTATCGCATACGGTACAAACATCGTTGGTGGTGTTACTCCAAACAAAGGTGGTCAAGAACACCTAGGTAAACCGGTTTTCAATACTGTTAAAGATGCAGTTAAAACTACTGGTGCTACTGTTTCTATGATCTTTGTTCCACCTGCATTCGTTGCAGATGCTGTAATGGAAGCTGCTGATGCTGGGATTGAACTTGCTGTTATTATTACAGAAGGTGCTCCTGTTCGTGATATGCAAGCTGCAAAAGCATATGCTACTAAACATAACATGAAAACTATCGGGCCAAACTGTCCTGGTATTATCACTGCAGAAGAGTGTAAAATCGGAATTATGCCTGGTATGATTTTCAAAAAAGGTAATGTTGGTCTTATTTCTAAGTCTGGTACATTAACTTATGAAGGTGCAAACCAAGTATGTAAAGAAGGTTTTGGTATCACTACAGCTGTTGGTATTGGTGGAGACCCAATTATCGGTCTTTCATATAAACAATTATTACCAATGTTTGAAGCAGATCCTGAAACTGAAGCAATCGTTATGATTGGTGAAATCGGTGGGGACTTAGAGATCCAAGCTGCTGCTTTCATTAAAGAGAATATCACTAAGCCTGTTGTTGCATTTATCGCTGGTCAAACTGCTCCTAAAGGGAAACGTATGGGTCACGCTGGTGCAATCGTATCTGGTTCTGCTGGTACTGCAAAAGAGAAAATGGAAGCTTTAGAGGCTGCTGGTGTTAAAGTTGTTGTTTCACCTGCAGAGATCGGAAAAGCTGTAGCGGAAGTACTGAAAAAGTAACACTTTGATTTGTGTGAGCTTTACAATATGTAACTTTGTTACACATTGTATAGCGTTAGGAGCACATTTTAATCAAAACGTTAATAAAACTTAGCTAATCTTGTGTTACCAAAGAATAGCTTACAAAATATTATTTGTAATTTAATAGGAGAATAAATGGCAACTGCTAGTATGACTGAAAATGTTAATAATGCACCAGTGTGGGTAAATACTGCCAACTGTAAAGCATGTGATATCTGTGTATCTGTATGTCCATCAGGTGTATTAGGTATGAAATACGATTCAACATCAACTTTAGGTGCAATGATCTCAATCGATCATCCTGAAGCTTGTATCGGATGTAATGAGTGTGAACTTACATGTCCAGACTTTGCTATTTATGTAGCAGATAAAGCTGATTTAAAAGCAGCTGGCAAAAGCTTTGCTAAATTAACTGATGAGGCTAAAGAGCGTCAAGCAGCTATTGTAGCAAATAACTATATGTCTCTAGAGCAAGGAGTTAAATAATGGCATTAAGAGAAGTAATTTCAACTGGTAATGACTTAGCTGCAATCGCAGCAGTTGATGCTGGATGTAGATTTTTTGGAGGGTACCCAATTACTCCTTCATCGGAAGTAATGCATACTATTTCTGATTTACTACCAGCTGTTGGTGGTACAGCTATTCAAATGGAAGATGAGATCGCTGGTGTTGCTGCGGCTGCGGGTGCTGGTATGGCTGGTGTTCGTACTATGACTGCAACTTCAGGTCCTGGTATTTCACTAAAAGCTGAGAACCTTGGTCTTGCTCAAATGGCAGAAGTTCCATTAGTAGTTGTAAACGTTATGCGTGGTGGTCCATCAACTGGTCTTCCAACTCGTGTATCTCAAGGTGATATTCGTCAAGCGAAAAACCCATCTCACGGTGATTACCGTTCAATCACTTTATGTGCTGGTAACTTAGCTGAGTGTTATACTGAAACAGTACGTGCATTCAACTTAGCTGACAGATTCATGCAACCTGTTTTCGTGTTACTAGATGAAACTATCGGTCACATGCACGGTAAAGCAATGATCCCTACAGTAGAAGATGTAAAAGCTGGTATTGTTCCTCGTAAAACTTTCGACGGTGCTCCAGAAGATTACAAACCATATGAGTGTGAAGCTGATCAACCAGCGGTTCTTAACCCAATGTTCCAAGGTTATAGATACCACTTTACAGGTCTTCACCACGATTCAATGGGATTCCCAACTGAAGAGATCGAAACTTGTAGAAAACTTATTCAAAGACTTGAAGATAAAGTTATGATGCACACTGATGAGTTAGAGCTTAACGAAGAATTTATGCTTGATGACTTAACAGGTGAAGAGGGTGAAGTTCTTATCATCGCTTACGGTTCTGTTTCATTAGCTGCAAAAGAAGCTATTCGTCACTTAAGAGCTGAAGGTATCAAAGCTGGTTTATTCAGACCAATTACTGTATGGCCATCTCCAGCTGATAGAATTAAGCACTTTACAGACAAAATTAAAAATGTTATCTGTGTTGAGTTAAACATCAGACAATATACTGAAGAGGTAGAAAGAGTTTCTGGTAGACTTGATATCGAAGGTTTATACAAAGTAAATGGTAGAGCTATCTCTCCATATGAAATTGTAAATAAAGTAAAAGAGGTATTCTAACATGGCATTCAATTACGATAAATATTTAAGACTTGAAAAAATGCCAACACTTTGGTGTTGGGGTTGTGGTGACGGTGTTATCTTAAAAGCTTTCATCCGTGCTATCGATAAACTTGGTATTGACCAAAATGATGTATGTGTTGTTTCTGGTATTGGTTGTTCTGGACGTTTCTCGTCTTACGTAGACTTCAATACAGTACATACAACTCACGGTAGAACAGTTGCTTTTGCTACTGGTATTAAGCTTGTTCACCCAGATAAATATGTAGTTTGTGTTGCTGGTGACGGTGATGCACTTGCTATCGGTGGTAACCACACTATTCACGGTGCTAGAAGAAATATTGATATTACATTAATTATTATCAATAACTTCATTTACGGTTTAACTAACTCACAAACATCTCCAACTACTCCTCAAGGTATGTGGACTGTTTCTCAAAAAGCTGGTAACATCGATCCAACTTTCAATGCTTGTGATCTTGGTATCGCATCTGGTGCTTCTTTCGTTGCACGTGAGACTATGCTTGACCCGAAAAAACTTGAGAAAGTTTTCGTAAAAGCTTTACAACACAGAGGTTTCTCTTTCTTAGACATTATGTCTAACTGTCATATTAACCTTGGTCGTAAAAACAAAATGCAATCAGCTATGGAAAACCTTCAATGGATTGATAGCATTACTATGCCTAAGAAAAAATACGATGCTTTACCGGAAGAAGAAAAACTTAACGTTTTCCCAACTGGTATCTTAAAAGAAGACACAGAAGTTAGAGAATACTGTGACATGTATGCAGACATCATTGCTGTACATCAAGGTAAACGTAAAGTAATCACTCAAGACGACTTTGCTAAGAAAATATAACAAGGAGAACACACAATGGCTAGACAAATAATGAGATTTACAGGTGTTGGTGGACAAGGTGTTCTTCTTGCAGGAGAGATCTTTGCAGCTGCGAAAATTAAAGATGGTGGTTACGGTTTAAAAACTGCAACATATACTTCTCAAGTTCGTGGTGGACCGACAGTTGTTGATATTACTCTAGATGATGATGAAATCTTCTACCCATATGCAAATGATGGTGAAGTTGGTTTCATGCTTTCAGTTGCACAAGCAAGTTATGCATTATTCAAAGATGGTGTTACTCCAGGTGGTACTATCGTTGTAGATCCATATCTTGTACACCCAACTGAAGAAGACCGTAAAAAATGGAATATCATTGAGATTCCTATTATTACAATTGCAAAAGAAGAGGTTGGTAACGTTATTACTCAATCTGTTGTTGCTCTTGCAATTGCAAATACAATCATCAAACCTTTAGATAGAGATCACCTTATTGAGGTTATGCTTTCTAAGGTACCTGCAAAAGTTCATGAAGCAAACAAAAAAGCTTATGACTTAGGTGAGAAATACGCTTTAGAAGCTATTGCTAAATAATTAGCTTCTACTAAATTAAAGCAGCTCTGAAATATGAGCTGCTTTTTTTATGTCTTTATCTAATATTAACTAATATTTAATTTCCTACTTTTATACTTTCCCAGAAAAAATCTACATGTCTTTCAAACTGAGTCGATAAAGAATCGGCAGACTTTTTGTCAAAACGAAGCAGGGTGATCTGAAATCTTATATAAAATAGGGTAGAGAGAAACTCATATCCAACCATCATAGGATCGTTAGAACGTATTAAATTGTTCTGCATCATAATAAAAAAGCCCTCAGAAAGCGTTTTTATGTTCTCTTGATGGAACTGAGTCATAAACTGCTCTCTAAGCTCACTATTTTGAAGTAATTCAATCATAAGCAGTTTAAACATACTTTCGCTTTTTTTATCAAATGTGAGCATCTTATACTGCATTGCAAACTTTTGTAAAAAAGGTTTTCCTCTTGTTGAAAGCTCTTTTATCTCATCACTTGAAAGTGAAAAAGGGGAGCTAAATATACTTTGTGCAATCTCTAAAAATATAGCTTCTTTGTTTTTGAAATGATTATAGAGCGCACTCTCTCTAATTCCAACTTCTGAAGCAATTTTACGTACACTTGTAGCTTTATAACCGTTATTTGAGAAGAGGGTACTCGCTACTTTTAGTATTTTTTCTTTTGTACCGCTTCTTTTTACAATATCCCTGTTTTCAGGCATTTAAGACCCCTTTTTTAATATGTGAACATTTGTTAATATCTTTAAAAGTATATATGAACATTTGTTAATTTGAGCTTATTTAATATGAACAAATGTTCATAAAATAAATATACAACAAGAACAAGTGTTCATATATTAAAATAAGCGCATTTAAATCTAATTTTTAGTATCATTTCTACAAGCATAAGAAGATAGTTACTTGGCAAGACCCAAGAGGAAAGTCCGAGCTGCTGTAAGACAATGTTCCATTTAACGAATGGCCGTAGTAATACGAGGGAAAGTGCAACAGAAATATTACTTCCACATATGTGGTAAAGGTGAAAAGGCGGTGTAAGAGACCACCAGTCTTTATGGCAACATAGAGAGCTTGTAAACCCAACATGGCAGCAAGAAGCAGATGGTTAGCGTCTTACAATTGCTATTGCTTCGCTAGAGACATGATGTAAATTATGTAGTAGATTAATGCTATCACAACAAAACTCGGCTTATTCTTATGCTTTTAAAGGATATTCAATGAGAAAAAATATGCTTTTAATACCAACATTCCTTTTTTTGACCGCGTGTACATCACCATCTATTTATTTTAGCGATAAGAGTGTGAATATAATTACTGATAAACAATTAACTGTAGAGATAAATGGAAATATTCGTTATAAAACTATTCTAAAATTAACTAATATTAAAATAGGGCAGTATGTTTATGAAGTTACAAAAGGGAATATGTTAACTGTTGAAGAATTAAGTGTTGACACCACTTATAAGTTTCACGGTTCTATTTCAAAAACTGTAGGAATTGGTTTTAGTAACTATAAATATGACGAAGTGTTTTCAAAGGCCAATATGAGTTTCTTTGAACTTACGAATAAAGATGAGAAAGAAAAAACTCTTTATTTGATTACCTATAATAGAAATAAGAAAAACGTAAAGTTTATTTATGGAGATAATAAAAAACTGTTCAATGAGATATTAGAAGCCATTAAAAATGATAAAGCACTGCTCAACATACAAGATGTAATTATAAAGCAGAATAAGCAAAAAGCTCAAGATTATATAAAAACGACATGGAGTGAAAAGAATATTATTCTAGATGGATTAATATATGAAGAAGGCGGAAGCCCTTTAAGAATACTGCAACATTAGTTTCAAGAGAATATAACCTTTAGTAGAGTAGTCTATGTCATTAAATTTTTTGATGGTTGTTATACTATTTTGTATATGCAACCGGAAACGGATACAAAATGGTTCAAAAACTAACTCATCCCATTGCTAAAACACTGATAAATCGTATGAGAGACAAAAATACTGATGCGGTGCAGTTTCGTTCATGTATTGCTGAATTATCAAAGATTCTGCTTCTTGAAGCTTTTAAAGAGATAGAAATGGAAACCAAGAGCATTCAAACATGGCAGGGGACTCATGATTTTGAGTTTATCAATGATAAATCAATCATGTTTATACCAATTATGCGTGCCGGTATGCCAATGTTAGATTCCCTTATAACACTGTTTCCTGATGCTATATCTGGTTTTTTAGCCATGAAACGGGACGAAATGACTCATAAAGCGGTACTGTATTATGACAGAGTTCCAGATTGTGAAGGTAAAACAGTCGTGCTTTTAGATCCTATGGTTGCTACGGGTGGATCACTTTGCGATGCTTTAGATGTAATCAAAGCAAAAGGTCCTAAACGTATTCTTTCACTTAATTTAATTGGTGCACCGGAAGGTTTGTCCGTTGTAGAAGAGAGACATCCTGACGTGCCAGTGTATATAGCACAGATAGATTTACATCTAAATGACAACAAATTCATTATTCCAGGAATTGGTGATGCAGGTGACAGAGCTTATAATACACCTGAATAGAAGACAGATAGAACAATAAATAATTTTAAAGAGAATATACATTATGTTAACCAATATATATTTAAAGTATATTCTTCAACACAAATACCACACAAACTAAGAGTATAATACTTCATAAACAAACTCAAGGAGACACTAATGCATGGGTTTGATATGAATGGATGGAGTTTTATGATGGGATTTGGATGGATTGTACTTATACTTTTAATAGTCATCTTAGTGTACTTTGTCAATAATACGCAAAATAAGAATCAAGAACCTTCTGCAAGAGATATATTGGATAAACGGTATGCAAATGGAGAGATAGACGATGAAGAATATAAACGGATGAAGGACAACCTGCTCCAACACTAGGCTATCTTTATATTTTTATCTGTTTTAAACGTAAAGCATTTACAATTACAGATACAGAACTAAAACTCATCGCAGTTGCCGCTATAATTGGTGAAAGCAATATCCCAAAGAATGGATACAGTACTCCTGCAGCAATTGGGACTCCTATACTGTTATAAACAAACGCAAAAAACAGATTCTGTTTAATATTTTGCATTGTGGCACGGCTGATTTTTAAAACTTTAACAATACCGAGCAGATCACCTTTAATTAATGTAATACCTGCACTCTCTATTGCCACATCGGTTCCAGTACCCATGGCAATGCCTATATCTGCCTGAGCAAGAGCAGGTGCATCGTTGATCCCATCACCTGCCATGGCTACTATAGCACCCTCTTCTTGCAGTTTGTTAATCACTTGTGCCTTTCTATCAGGCATAACTTTGGCATAAACTGTATTGATATCGAGTTTTTTAGCTACAGCATTGGCCGTCGTTTCGTTGTCCCCACTAAGCATAACAATCTTTATCCCCTCCTCTTTTAAGCGTTTAATAGCTGCTACAGAGCTTGATTTAATTGGATCTTCAATCCCTATAATTGCACTAAATTGGGACTCAATTGCTATAAATATGACAGTTTTTCCATCTTCACGCAATGAATTTGCCCTCTTTGTAATTGCTTGAGTTGTAATCTTGAGACTATTTAAGAAATCCTCACTGCCTATAACTATTTTTTTATTTTCTATAGTGCCTTGAATACCCTGTCCTGTAATAGCTTTAAAATCTTTTACTTCAGAGAGTGATACATTCTGCTCTTTTGCATGTTCTACAATCGCTTCTGCCAAAGGATGTTCACTCAAAAGCTCTAAGCTGGCTGTAAATTTTAAAACATCTTTTTCATCAAAACTGTCATTTTGAACTATAAAAGTGGTTACTTTTGGTTTTCCTTCTGTGAGTGTCCCTGTTTTATCTACAACCAAAGTATTTATTTTCTCCATGATCTCCAAATTTTTAGCATCTTTGATCAGTATCCCAGAAAGAGCTGCTCTGCCTGTTCCAACCATAATTGAAATAGGAGTGGCAAGACCAAGCGCACAAGGACAGGCAATAATTAAAACTGAAACAGCGGATACTATCGCATAAGCCAAACGGGGTTCTGGTCCAAGCATATACCACCCGAAAAAAGCCAAAATAGCTACTGCAACGACAGTAGGTACAAAATAAGCAGATACCATATCTGCAAGTTTTTGAATAGGTGCTCGTGAACGTTGGGCAAGAGCTACCATGTTTATGATCTGTGCAAGCATCGTATCACTTCCTATACGCTCGGCTTTCATAACTAATGTAGAGTTTTTATTGAATGTTGCACCGATCAAGGGATCATCCATACTTTTAGCAATAAGTAGCGGTTCTCCTGTGATCATAGATTCGTCAACGTTGCTTTTTCCTTCCAATACAACACCGTCAACAGGGATCTTCTCACCCGGTTTAATTCTTAACATATCACCTACCTGAATAAGATCCAGCGGTATTGTTTCTTCATTTCCTGCTGCATCTATAATACGATGGGCATGTTTGGGTGCAAGGTTTAACAACGTTTTTATGGCAGAGTTTGTTTTACTTCTTGCTTTGAGTTCTAAAACCTGCCCTAAAAGTACCAAGGTTGTAATAACGGCTGCCGCTTCAAAATAGACATGTACCAAGCCATCTTTGGTTCTCATAAGCGGTGGAAAGAGTTCAGGCAGCAACAAAGCTACAATACTATAAAGATAAGCAGTACTTACTCCGATTGCGATCAGGGTAAACATATTGAGGTTTAATGTTTTGATAGATTCATAACCTCGCAGTAAAAAAGGCCATCCACCCCAAAGTATGACAGGTGAAGCCAAGAGAAATAAAAACCATTGAATATCTACCATAGAAATGTTCTGCGGTATATATTCAGGAGCCAAGTCACTGCTCATAGATACAATAAAAACAGGCAATGTAAAAAGTAAGCTCATCCAAAAGCGTTGTTTCATATAGTTTAATTCGTTGTTCTCGTCATCATCTGTATTTTCAACAATAACAGGCTCTAAAGCCATTCCACATTTTGGACAGCTTCCAGGGTAGTCTTGTATAACTTCTGGATGCATAGGACAAGTATAAGTATGATTATTCATTACATTGCCTTTTGTTGTTATAGAAACATTATATAAAGCTTTTGTGTAGAGTATGTGTAATAAGAAACTTTTGAAAAAGATTTGCGAAATTTTTTGAGATCTTGTATAGTTCTAAAAATAAAATACCAAACGAGTGATATATGTCAGAAAGAAAAGAAAAACTAATTCAAGATATACAAAACCTGCTAAACAGTTATGAAGGCGGTTCAAATACATCTATTAACCCTGCACTTTTAGAGTTTATGGATGAAAAAACACTTATCGGAATTATAGACTCCCTTCTAGATCAAAAAGAGGATTCTAAAGAAGCTGATGTTGAGTGGTTGGAGCAATTTAAAATAACAAAATAATACATTGTTGTATTTTGTTAATAACATTTCTTGGTTTTGTGCTATAATGTTAAAAATCTTTTGTGAGGAATTGTTATGAACAATATGGACTTAATTAAACTAACTGAACAAACTAAGAAGTTAACTGCTTTAGTAGTTGAAGATGAAAAAGTTACAAATGAACTTTTAAGTTCTACATTTAAAAACTTTTTTGCAGGTGTAGAATCTTGTTTTGACGGAGAAAGTGCGTTAAAACTTTATGAAAAAACACAACCGGATATCGTTTTTGTTGACATTATTATGCCAGGTATGGATGGTATTGAGCTTTCTCGTAAAATCAGAGCTATGAATAAAGATCAAATCATTATCGTAATCTCTGCAAGTAACGATATGGAAAAAATCTCTGAATCTATCGAAGTTGGTGTAAACAGTTTCATTCAAAAACCAATTGATACGAAAAAGATCTTAGACTTGCTTGGAAATGTTGTAGCTATGATCGCTAAGAAGAAAAAAATTGAGACAAAAACATTCTCAATCTCTCTTCCATTAGACCTTTATGAAGAAGTAAATGACAACGCAAAATCTGAAAGTATCTCTAAAAATGCTGTAATTATTAGAGCACTTCGTAGTTTTTATGAATAAAACACATTTTAAGTGTTTTTTAAGCGTTTCATCTATATAATTTCGGCTCAACAACAAAGTTGAGCCTTTTGGCCCCATCGTCTAGCGGTTAGGATCCATGGTTTTCATCCATGTTACCGGAGTTCGAGTCTCCGTGGGGTCACCAACATTCTCCTTTTAAAAAAATCAGATTTCAATTTAATTAAACAAAAGTTTTGAGAAAGTCCCAAATATTTTTCAAGATTTTTTTATATCTAGATTTGCATTAAGTCATAATAGGCAATATGCACAAGGGCAACTAAATAAGGTTGCCCTATTATTTAATTTACTATATAGTAAATTATTTTAATTGTTCAGCTACAAGTTGGTTTACAACCTGTGGATTTGCTTTTCCGCCTGTTGCTTTTAGAACCTGCCCTACAAAGAATCCTAGCAGTTTTGTGTTTCCTGCTTTAAACTTTTCTACGTTATCCGGATTTTTGGCTATTATTTCTTCGATAATAGGTAGAATTTGCGCAGGATCGCTTATTTGTATAAGTCCTTTAGCTTCAACTATCTGTGCAGGGTTTTCTCCGCTTGTAGACATCTCTTCAAGTACTTGTTTGGCAATCTTATTTGAAATAGTCTCATCATCAACCATTTTTACAAGTTCAGCTATTTGTACAGCAGTAAACTTAAGATCGCTCACCTGCTTCTCTTTTAATTCACGAGCCACTTCATTTGCCACTATATTAGCCGTAGTAACAGCAGAATTGTTTACAGACAGAGCTTCTGCATAGAAAGACGACAATTGCTCGTCACGAGCTAAAATATCCGCAACCATGCTGTTTAGTTTAAGCTCATTAGTGTACTTGTCAAAAAGTGCTTGTTCGGTTTCAGTCATAGGCTCAACTTCACCATCGATCTGTACTTTTTTCTCTTGAGGCTTTTTATCTTCTTTTTGTGCAGTTGCTTTTTCTTTTTTAGACCAAGAGTCTTTAAGTCCTACAATCTTGTTAAATACAGGTTTTTCATCTGTATAATTAATTGGATCGGCATAGAAGTACCCTTGTCTTTCAAACTGGAATCTCTCATCTGGTCTTTCAGTGATTACAGCAGGCTCGATAAGAGCATTGCTAATAACTTTTAGTGAATCCGGATTAAGGTCGTCAAGACTTTCAGGTGCTTCATTTTTATATAGTCTGTCATAAAGTCTTACTTCTACAGTTTTAGCACTCGCAGCATCTACCCACTGAATAGCACTTTTTACTTTGATACCACTTGTATCTTGACCACTCTTAGAGTTAGGATTGTACTCAGCAATGATCTCCGTAATGTTGCCCTCAGCATCTTTTACAACCTCTTTACATGTAATGATGTAAGCGTGTTTTAGACGTACAGGCTGTTCAGGCGTTAAACGGAAGTATCCTTTTGGAGGATTCTCTGAAAAGTCTTCACGCTCTATGTAAATTGTTTTAGAGAAAGGTATCTTTCTTGAACCCTCTTTAGGTACATCTTCAGGATAGTATGAAGCTTCAAGCTCTTCGCTGCCTTCATAGTTCTCAATTGTCACTTTTAGAGGATCAAGCACTGCCATTACACGCGGTACTTTAGTATTTAGATCATCTCTAATAGCAAATTCAAGCTGTGCAACATCAACCGTTGAGTTTGCTTTTGCAATACCTATTGAATCACAGAAGTTTAAAATAGATTCAGGTGTATAACCTCTTCTTCTGTATCCTGCAATTGTAGGAAGACGCGGATCGTCCCAACCGTTTACATACTCTTTGTTAACTAATTCTAAAAGCAATCTTTTACTCATAACAGTGTAGTTAATACCAAGACGTGCAAATTCATGTTGGTAAGGGCGTGGCGGTTCTAGTTTTAGCGTATCTAATACCCAGTCGTAAATATCACGGTTATTTTCAAATTCCAGTGTACAGATTGAGTGAGTTACACCTTCAATATAATCAGACAAACAGTGACCAAAGTCATACATAGGATAAATTGCCCACTTGTCCCCTGCTCTATAGTGATGAGCATGACGTATGCGGTATAAAAGAGGATCACGCATTTTCATATTTGCTGCAGACATATCGATCTTAGCTCTTAGAACGTGCTCACCATCTTTAAATTCACCGTTTTTCATTCTCTCTAAAAGATCGAGGTTCTCTTCAACAGAACGCTCTGCATATTCACTACGGCGTCCCGGCTGTGTAACAGTACCGCGGTATTCACGCATAGTCTCTTCATCTAATGAGTCAACGTAAGCTTTGCCCATTTTTACAAGCTCAATTGCGTATTCGTAAAGTTTGTCAAAATAATCAGACGTATAACGTACATGGTTATCCCATTTAAAACCTAGCCACTCTACTGCATCTTTAAGTGCTTCAACGTATTTTGTGTCTTCTGTAGTCGGGTTTGTATCGTCCATTCTAAGGTTACAGCGACCATTGTAATCACGTGCAATACCGAAGTTGATAGCGATAGACTTAGCATGACCAATATGGGGGAAACCATTTGGCTCCGGTGGAAACCTTGTAATAACCTCTTTATATTTGCCTGATTCTAAATCTTTTTCGACTATTGTACGTAAAAAATCTTTGTGCTCACTCATTCTTGTAAAACCTTTTTGATTTGAAACTTTATAAAAAAAGATATTCTAGCAAAATGGAGCTTATAATATGCTAGGTAGAAATTTGTTATAGTGTTATTATGAAGATAATCAATTTCGGATCTATTAATATAGACCATGTATATAGTGTAGATCATTTTGTTCGTCCCGGTGAAACGCTCAGCAGTAAAAACTACACTGTTTTTAGCGGCGGTAAAGGTGCAAATCAGTCCATAGCCTTAGCACGTGCAAATGCAGATGTGATCCATGTTGGAAACATAGGATTAGACGGTGTATGGCTCAAAGAGAAAATGGAAAAAGAAGGGATAGATATACATCTTATAAAAACAGTTAAAGCACCTACGGGGCATGCTGTCATACAGGTAAACTCTGAAGGTGAAAATGCGATCATAATCCACGGTGGGGCTAACGAAACATTTAAACCTAGTGACATCAAAAAAGCACTTAAAACTGCAAATGCAGGCGACATTGTACTTTTACAAAATGAGATAAACGCCGTCGATAAAATCCTAAAGTATACTAAAGATAAAGATCTCAAAGTGGTCTTTAACCCTGCCCCGATGACAGACGCCGTTAAAGATTATCCCCTTGAGCTTGTAGATGTATTTATAATAAATGAAACAGAAGGCGAAGCTCTAAGCGGTGAGAAAAAGCCTGAGAAAATAATCAAAGCCATGAGTAAGCTGTATCCAAAAAGTGCCGTTGTTTTAAC
This sequence comes from Sulfurimonas sp. C5, assembly GCF_029872055.1. Classification (NCBI taxonomy): domain Bacteria; kingdom Pseudomonadati; phylum Campylobacterota; class Epsilonproteobacteria; order Campylobacterales; family Sulfurimonadaceae; genus Sulfurimonas; species Sulfurimonas sp. C5. Next base: position 492,070 of record NZ_JARXNQ010000001.1, on the reverse strand, counting down.
ACTTGGCAAAAAAGGTGTGATCTACTCTGAAGATAAAACAGTTATAAAAGTAGATGCATTAAAAGTAAAGGCGGTAGACACTACGGGAGCCGGTGATACTTTTATAGGTTACTTTTTAGCCGAGCTTTCACGTGGAATAAGAATAGAAAAATGTCTAAAGACGGCGGTGAAAGCCTCGAGTATTTGTGTAACAAAAAAAGGAGCTGCGGATTCTATTCCTATTATAGGTTGATAGTTAACTCTAAATCTAATGAATAAATTTAATTTGCTATAGTTGCTTGTTAGCTGCTCTTAAGTTCAGCCTCTACCTCTGAGTATAATTCGTCAGTTATATCACAAATTTCTGATGCTTCAGCAGTCATACCCCAGAACTCATCAATAAATATTTCAATTGCTATCAGTAGGTGTTCTGCAGCTAAAGTTAGTTCTATTTTTTGAGCAGGGATGTGTAACCCCTTATTTGTGCGTGAAAAATATAGCGACTCTTCTCTTAGTGATGAATACTTTCCTAACTCATATCCGTCAAAAATTTCTTTAGCCCTCTCAGCTCCAATACTGTTTGCTATACGATCACCTATTAAGTAAATAGGGTCCACTGATATTTTATGCTTCTTTCCATGATTAAAAAGCGGGTCTTTTCCTCGTTTTACTTTTTCTCGTTCAGTGCCCCAAGCACGCATGTGACCAGCTTTTATTTTCGCGATCTCTTCAAATACTGTGATTGATAAGAATAAAGATGGTGCGAAACTACTGTTTCTAAATAAAGTATATGATGCCCGTATTAAATCATAAACATGCGTAACAGCTGCATTGTATTCATCGCTTCCATGCAAACCAGTATATTCATCAGAAACAACTAAGGAAGCCTCATGAGCTATATGAAATCCTTTCTTTTCCATGGTGCCTCCTAAATAAGCAGATAACTATTTATTTAACGAATATTATATATAGATTGTCTTGGCATAAGCTGAATAGAAAAGTACCAAAAATCTTCCTTTATTAGGCTATTAGGTAAAATTTGTTAAGATCGCGAAAAATTTATATAGGAATATAGATGTTAAGATTTGCTTTCAGCCCTACTCGCGATATGGAGCTTGGGGACTTAAGAGTCGCTCTCATAAACTTTATAGTTGCCCAGCAGCGTAAAGAAGACTTAATAGTAAGAGTTGACGATACAAGTACAAGAAACAATATAGAAGGGAAAGATAAAGAGTACCTGGACATTCTTGACCTTTTTGGGATCAGATACACGCAAACGATCCATGAAAGCCAAAACTTCCGTTTCCACACTGCTATGGCTCTACAGCTTATGCATGAGAAAAAAGCGTTTAGCTGTTTCTGTTCTCCTGACTGGATTCAAGGCAAAATGGATGAGGCTCAGGCTGCAAACAAGCCGTATCTTTACGATGATGCGTGTGCCAATCTTCCTGCTGAACTTGTAATAGACAACACAAACCCTTTTACTGTACGTATCCACAGACCTGAAAAAGATATTACGGTTACAGATGCGATCCAAGGGGAACTGACATTTAAAGCAGATACGATCGACAGTTTTATGATCCTAAAGCAGGACAAAACGCCAATGGCTGATTTTGCTTCAGCTGTAGAAGATATGCTGAGTGACATCTCTTTAGTGATCCAAGATCAAGATCACATAGAGTCTGCACCAAAACAGGTTTACGTACGAGACTCCCTGCAGTATGATAAAAAAGTACAATACGCGCATATTCCGCCTATGACTGGCAATGACATCCCAAGCGTAACGTCACTTTTAGAACAAGGTTACCTTCCTAAAGCGATCGTAAATTATTTAATATCAATGGATTTAGAGGACGCTATAGAGCAGTTTGACCTTGCAAAACTCTCACCACTGCCTGTAGCTTTTGATCTTGAAAAACTAAAAGAGATCAACAAACAACAGCTCAAATCGATGGACGCAAAAGAGCTGTCCCGTTATGTTGGTTTTGCAGATTCAGAGATCGGAGAACTTGCACGTCTTTATGTAGATGAAGTTGAAACTACCAGAGGATTAAAAACAAAAATTGCTCCTATCTTTAGCGAAAGAAACATTCCAGAAGCATATCAAGAGCAATGCGATATAATTAAAAGCTGTGTACAGCAAGCACCCTACTTTGAAGAATATGATGCTTTTAAAGCGTATATCATCAAAGAAACAGGCATGACAGAGGAAAACTTCTCTAAAGGGCTGAGAATTTTACTTACAAATAGTGAAGAAGGTCCGGAACTGACTGAAATATACAAATATCTTAAAAATTACCTAGGGGAGATTATAAAATGATAGCAGAGATTATTCAAGGTTTAGGCGGTATTTTAATAGCGCTCATTAATGTTTATATTTGGGTAGTGATTATTGCGGCACTTATCAGTTTTGTGAATCCTGATCCGTATAACCCGATTGTACAGTTTCTTTACAGAATTACAAACCCTGCTTATGCACTTGTTAGAAAGTTTATGAGAACTAATTTCAATGGTATCGACTTAGCTCCGCTAGTGATTATTATCGCTCTTCAAGTGGTAATTGTAATCTTAAGCTCTCTATTAAGACACCTGTAACGGCGTCTTATTCATCTTTTTTAAAAACCATCTTATTAGAAGAGATATTATCATTCTTAGCTTCCAGGCTAAGGATGTCTTGTTCTTTTTGCTCCATAAATCCAAGAATATAATGCTTATTCCATTGTTTTACATCTTTTGTGAATTTCTTAAAACTGTTCTCATGCGGCAACTCTTCTTGCAGCATTGAAGGTTGATCATTTAATGTAAAAGAGAGCTGTTCAGATTCGTTTTTCAGGTATAGAGTTACATAAAAATACTCTGCATTTTTATAAAGATCCGGCATTACTTTATTAAGGTATACGGCACTCACGATCCCCTGAATTTCTGTTTTGTCTTGAATTTTAGAATTGACTTGATTATTTTCCCATTGTTGTTGCTCTGGGGAGAAATTAAAACGATCAAAACCGTTTTTATCTACACATCCTGTAAATAAAGTTGTAAGTGTTAAAAGTGTTAGTGCTATTTTCATCCCAAAATTATACCTTGTTTAAACTCATCTTCTGTATAATTACTAAAAATTTTAAAAGTTGCGTATGGAAAAGAGAATAGCAGTAGGTTTTACGGGACCTTCAAACAGCGGAAAAACTACATTAATACTCAAAGTTGCAAGAAAATTGATCCATGAACATGGACTTGAAGTGGCGATTATTAAGCATGATCCTAAAGACAAAGCAAGATTTGACGTTGAAGGGAAAGACAGTTACAAGTTTAGCGATACTGGTGCTGAAGTTATAGTAACCTCCCCTAACAGAACAACTTACTTTTCACATAGAGAATCTTCTTTAGATGAGATGATCAGACTTTTTAACCATTTCGATGTATTGCTCGTTGAAGGTTTAAAAGGCTTGCCACTGCCTAGAATCAGTATTTTTAGAAATACTATAGATGAAGATTACTTCCCGTTTATGAATGCTTTGGCAATTGATGAGACAATTAATATTGTAGATTATAAAGTGCCACATGATGTAGACATGCTAAATCTTAACGATCCGGATGAAGTGATATCTTGGATATTTAAAAACGCAAAACAAGTTTAAAAAGGATAGAGATGGAAAATATATTTGATGCAATACAAGCAAGTGCAAAAAGAATTAAAAACGCTATAGATATTAAAGATATAGGTTACTCACAACAAGAGAACTCTTCTGGTGAGACACAACTTCAGTTAGACATTCAGTGTGACATGATCATTGAAGAGGAATTTTCAAAAGTTGCTTCAGTACATACAATTTCATCAGAAGAGAAAGAGCACGCCGAAGAGTTACATACAGATGGAAAATATTTTATCTCTTACGATCCACTCGATGGTTCATCTTTAGTGGACGTAAACTTAAGTGTTGGAAGTATTTTTGGTATCTACGAAGGTGGTTTCGGTGCTGAAAACATGGTTGCATCTTGTTATGTAGTATACGGTCCGAGAGTTGAAATGGTATTTGCACAAAATAAAGTAAAACTCTATCTTCTTCAAGCTGGTGAATTTGAGTATGTTAAAGAGATCAGACTTACTGAAAAAGGTAAATTAAATGCACCGGGCGGTACGCAACAAAACTGGGCACCGTATCATAAAGAGATGGTAGACTCTTTCTTTAAAGAGGGATATCGTCTACGTTATTCAGGTGGTATGGTTCCTGATCTTCATCAAATCTTACTTAAAGGGGGCGGATTATTCAGTTACCCTGGAACTAGTGATAAACCGGAGGGGAAACTTCGCCGTTTATTTGAAGTATTCCCTTTTGCTTTTGTATATGAAAAAGCAGGCGGTGAAGCGATTGACGGTAAAGGGAGACTTTTAGAGTTAGGTTATAGACACCTTCACGATACATCTCCGTGTTTCTTTGGTTCAAAGTATGAGATTGCTCGTGTAAAAGAGGTTTATTCTCAAAATGGATAATCAAGAAAAAGATAGATTTGAGATCTATCTTGATGAGATGATCGAGAAAGTGCAAAACTGTCAACAAGAGCATAGTGTTGAGAGTTGTAGTCAATGTCCCCAATATATAGGGTGTGAGCTGCGTAAAGAGTATGTAAATGCAGTTTACAATTCTATGAGTAAAGGTGACACTGGTGGATTTGAGTTTTAAGACAAATTCGATAAAATAGCAATAATAATTTTAGGCAGGAAAAGAAAATTGAGTAAATATATAACAACACCGATCTATTATGTAAACGGAGAAGCTCACATTGGGCATGCTTACACAACATTTATAGCTGATTCGTTAGCAAGATACTACAGACTAAAAAACGAAAAAACTTTCTTCTTGACTGGTACTGATGAACACGGTCAAAAGATCGAAGAATCTGCACAAAAAAACAATAAACCTACGCAGCAGTTTGCTGATGAAATCAGTGCTTCGTTTAAAAATCTTTGGGACGAGTTTGAGATCTCTTACGATAAGTTTATCCGTACAACTGATGCTGATCATAAAAAAGGCGTACAGCATGCATTTATGAAAATGTATGAGAAAGGTGATGTATATAAAGGGGAATACGAAGGACACTACTGTGTAAGTTGTGAAACATTTTTCCCTGAAACTCAGTTAATTGACGGTGAATTCTGTCCTGACTGCGGTAGAAGTACAAATATCGTAAAAGAGGAAAGCTACTTTTTTAAACTTTCAAAATATGAAGATGCACTTTTAAAACACTACGAAGAAAATCCTGACTTTATCATGCCTAAGTCACGTGCAAACGAAGTTGTAAGTTTCGTAAAAGGCGGTTTGAGAGATCTTTCAGTAACTCGTACATCATTTACTTGGGGTGTTCAAATGCCTGAGGAATTAAATGATGATAAACACGTTATGTATGTATGGTTAGATGCCCTTCTTAATTACGTTACAGCTCTTGGATACGGTAATGATAATGCTAAAATGGAAGATTTCTGGCCTGCAGATATTCAACTTGTTGGAAAAGACATCTTACGTTTCCATGCTATTTACTGGCCGGCATTCTTAATGAGTTTAGACTTACCTCTTCCAAAACACATCGGTGCACACGGTTGGTGGACACGTGACGGTGAGAAGATGAGTAAATCTAAAGGGAATGTTGTATCTCCTAAAGAGGTTGCAGATGCATACGGTGCTGAAAATTTACGTTACTTCATGCTTCGTGAAGTACCGTTTGGTCAAGACGGTGACTTTTCTCAAAGAGCATTTATTGATCGTATAAATTCGGAACTTAGTAACGATCTTGGTAACCTTTTAAACCGTATTATCGGTATGAGCGGTAAATACAGTGATTTTGAGATTGATAGCGTTGATGTAGAAAAATATCACTCTAAAGAGATGGCTCAAGTAAACGAAGTTGTAGCTTCACTTGATACTTTTATGGAAAATTTACAACCGCATAGATACCTTGAAGAGTTATGGAAACTGTTCTCAATCGGAAACGGTGCTATCGCAGAACATGAACCATGGGTAAAAATGAAAAATGATCAAAAAGATCAAGCTCTTGCAACTGTTGCTCTTGTAGCAAACATCTTGGCAAAAGCAGCTGTAATGCTTCACCCTATTATGCCGAAAACTACTGCTACAATCGCAGATGCACTTGAGTTTACAATCAATAACGAAAGCTATAATGAGCTTATTATTGATAAAAAACTGTTGAAAGTATTTAATATCAAAAAAGTGCCGCCTCTCTTCCCGCGTATTGAAGAGCCTTTAATGCCTGAAGCTCCAAAAGCGGAACCAAACCCTCCGAAAGAGGCTAAAAAAGAAGAGCCTAAAGAAAAAGAGGAAACAGATAACCTGATCGAAATCGGTCAATTTTTTGAAACAAAACTCAAAGTAGGTACAGTTGTTGAAGCTGAAGAGGTACCAAAAAGTTCTAAACTTTTAAAACTTCAAGTTGATCTTGGTGAAGGAAAAAATCGTCAAATCATAGCTGGAATCAAAGAATTCTATGCTCCTGCAGATCTTGTAAATACACAAGTGTGTGTGGTAGCGAATCTAAAACCTGCAAAACTTATGGGAAATCTCAGTGAAGGAATGCTTCTTGCTGCTAAGGATGAAGACGGTTTATGTTTAGTAAGACCGGAAAAACCTAAAAAAGCAGGCACACCTATTGGATGAGACTAGAAAATATCCTAGCACTTATACATGGGGAGTTAATTAACTCCCCATACGTAAGCGAATTTAATAATATTGTTTTTGAAGCAAAACATGTAAAAAGAGGTGATCTTTTTATAGCTTATGAAGAAAACTCTATAGATGAAGCTATTTTTAACGGTGCTTACGGGATCATTTTCAATAAACCAACTCAAATTAGCGATAATGAAATCGCTTGGATCAAGGTAAAAGATCTTGATGAGGCCCTCAAAAGACTGTTACGCTTTAAACTTATAGATAAAAATATCACCGTATATGAAACAAATGAAATTGTTCTAAAGCTTGCTCTGCAAGTGGTTACTGAAACAAGCTTTTTAGCTCTGGATGGCGATGTAAAGTCTATGTTTAAGGCAATGGAAGATATTCAAGACGGTGGTGTAGTACTTTTTTGTCCTAAGATCACATCGGCAGATATTTTTACAAAAGTAAAATCTCTACCTACAAATGTGGCAGACAAAGTAGAAGTGATTGAGCAAACACTTTTTGAAAGCTCTTTCATATATGATAATGTTTTTTACGAAAGACAGTTGATATCACCGTTTTTTATCCCCTACTTGGAACAATTACTCCATCTGTTTAAAAGTTTGAAAATTAACTTCAGACTCAGAAAGTTTACACCGATTGATCATTTTGAAGCGGTCTTTACAAATAAAAATTTTGAGATTAAAGAGTTTGGTACAAGTGACAAGGTTCTTATTTTTGAAAAGAGTGAAAGTTTTGTCAAGAGTGAGATCGAATACCTGCATAAACAAGCGTATTGGGCAAGTATTTTATATGTATTGCCACAAGCACATTTTGAGGCTTTGGATGCAGATTTTATCCAAACATATAATATTGTTACCTATAAAAATAAAAATGAGATACGTAATATTTTAAAACAACATAGTTTTCACTTTGCACTTATTATCGGTGTTGACAAATCGATTTTGGAACAACCAATACATTTAAGCGCTCAGGCTACACTATTTGATTTTGCATAGGAAAAAGAGATGAACAGAAGAGATTTTTTAACGACAACTGCAGTAACTTCAACGGCTATCGCTTTAGGAGGATGTAATGAGAGTAATCGTCAGGCAATAGACTATTCAAAACACCCTAAAAAAGATTTAGCCGACAAGTCTGTACATATCAATAGAGCAAAAAAGACAGTTATTAAACTAGCTACTTCTTGGCCTGCACACTTTCCTATTATGGGCACAGGCGTAGAAAAGTTTGTAGAGCGTGTTGCTGAGATCAGCGGCGGGAGTTTGGAGATTAAACTTTATCCAAAAAATACATTAGTCCCTGCCCTAGCCGTTTTTGATGCGTGCTCGAGCGGTCAAATAGATGCTTTTCATTCAGGTCCATATTATTGGAAAGGAAAAAACTCTGCTTTTTCTCTTTTTAGCGGTATCCCTTTTGGTTTTACTGCCGAAGAGGTAAATTCTTGGATGCTTTATGGCGGCGGGCTTGATTTATGGCGCCAATACTATGCAAAATACAATCTTTACCCGTTTTTAGGTGGAAATACAAATATTCAAATGGGTGGATGGTATAGAGATCCAATCAATTCTTTAGAAGATATGAAGGGTCTTAAGATGCGTATTCCAGGTCTTGGCGGCGAAGTGTTTGCTAAACTTGGCGTTAATCCTGTTTTACTTCCTGCGGGTGAGATCTATACATCATTAGAGCGCGGAGTAATCGATGCAACTGAATGGGTTGGACCTGCACTTGACATAAAAATGGGCTTTTACAAAGTTGCGCCGTATTACTATTCTGGATGGCATGAGCCTGGTTCTGTACTGGAACTGACTTTTAATAAGCATTCGTGGGAAAAACTTGCGCGTGAGCATCAGTCAATGATCGAAGTAGCTGCAAGTGAATTAAACTCAAATATGACCTATGAATTCCATGCAGAAAACATTAAAGCACTGCAAGAATTAAAACAGCTTAACGTAACTCTTTCTCAATTTCCTCAAGATGTTATGGAGGCGGGTAAAAAAGCTCTTGTAGAAGTAATTAGTGAACAAAGTGCACAAAATAAAGATTTTGCTACTATTTATGATTCGATCCAAAAATATCTTCACCTTTCTAAAGAGTGGAGTGATGTCAGCCTCGGCTACTTCTTAAATCAAAGATAATGTTTATGAAGCAGATTTTTTTCTTTGTTCTAACGAGTACCCTGCTTTATGGTTGGAATGGACATTTAATTGATGAGAAAAGCTTACAACCTGTGGCAAACGCTACTGTAAGTGATTCGAAAAACTTAGTAAAAAGTGATATTAACGGCACTTTTTCAATTGATACAAATGAAACGATTCTGCATGTAAAAGCGTATGGATACAGACCTTTTACGATCTCAAAAGATCAGAATCTTTCGGAATTTCATTTAACCCCTATTCAAGTAAAAGCTCTGTATCTGACTTTTTGGGGTGCTTCTAACCACTCACCAAGGTTAAAAAGAGCGTTACACATTATAGACAAAACAGAGATCAATGCTGTTGTAGTAGATGTGAAGAACGAATACGGTTCTACAGTGTTTTGGACAGATTTTCAACAAGCAAACGACTATGGGGCTCATTTAAAAAGAACCAATAAAGATATACAAAAGTTTATGAAAAAACTTAAAGACAGAAATATCTATACGATTGCAAGAATTGTTACGTTTAAAGATGAGTTACAGGCTTCAAATAATTATGAATATGCGATCAAGAAGAATGATGTCAATAAAAGCGTATGGAGAAACCATGACGGTATGGCATGGGTCGATCCTTACGATGATCGAAGTCATAAATATGCTATAAGAATGGCTGAAGAAGCTGCAAAAGTAGGATTTGACGAAATCAATTTTGATTATGTTCGTTTTCCTGCTAAACAGGGTTTATGTCTTTTAGAAGAAAATACGCAGAAAAACCGTATAAATGCTATAGGTAGATTTTTAGATGAGGCACAAAACAAGTTAAGAAAATACGGTGTTTTTATCTCTGTCGATATTTACGGAAATGTTTGCTGGAGTAAAGATGACAACGGCATAGGACAAACTATAGAATCATTGGCAAAACATACTGACTATATAGCTCCAATGTTATACCCTTCAGGGTTTGCAAGCGGATCTTTCGGCAAAAAATATCCGGCAAAACATCCATACATCGTAATATATAGAAGTATTGCACATATACAAGACAGAATAGATCCTGTAAGAGTTAGACCTTGGTTGCAGTACTTTAAAGATTACACACGTTCAAAAGTCCCTTACGAAAAAGAGGAAATTCGTAAGCAGATACAAGCTGCTGAGGATGCGAATACAAGTGGTTGGATGTTGTGGTCACCCTCAAGCAAGTACGATTTGAATGTTTTTTAACTCTTTTCGTAGTTGTGCAGCATTTGGAAGATAATTTTCTACTAAAGCATGGAACTGTTTTGAATGGTTCATATGTTTAAGATGTGCCAATTCATGAACAACAACATAGTCCACAAGCCTTGGATCAACTTTTAAAAGCTCTTTATTCAAGGTAATCACACCTTGGGAGCTACAGCTTCCCCATCGTCTTCTCATTTTTCTAAACTTTAACTGGGTATATTGCAGCTGCATAAGCATAGAGTAAAATACAACCTTGTTTTGCAAATACTCTAATGTATGCATCGGTTGAGAGGGTAAAACCTGTTTCTTTTGGATCTGTATTAGCTTTTCTTCAATCCACTCTTTTTTTGATTCCAATAAAGAGTTAATAAACCTTTGCGATTTATAAGGAGTCTTCACAACTACTTTCTCTCCATGAGGTATTGTAATATAGCTGTGTTTTAATCGTGTATTGACAATAATTTCTAAATCATATTGTTTAGTATTATGCATATTTTATGGGATCTTTTACTCCGGCTTGCTCAAACCCGTTAAGACGTAATCTACAGCTGTCACAAACGCCACATGCCGCATCTTCGCTTTTATAGCAGCTCCATGTAAGCTCTAGGGCAACATCTAACTTAACAGCTTCTTGAACAATTTCAGATTTTTTAAGATGTACAAGCGGCATTCTTATCTCTATGTTTGTTTCATCTTTAGTTCCGAGATTAATAGCCTTTTGCATAGCTTCAATGTAGTTTTCTCTACAATCGGGGTAACCACTGCTGTCTTCTTCAACAACACCAATAGCAATTACACTGGCACCCTCTTTTTCTGCAATTGCAGCTGCCATAGAAAGAAATATACCGTTTCTAAAAGGGACATAGGTTACAGGAACCCCCTCTTCTATCCCAGATGTAGGTACTTCTATATTTTTATCTGTAAGTGCAGAAGCTCCAAGTTTTGCAAAAAAATCCAGATCCAGAACATATTTTTCTTTTACATCCAGCTTTTTGCATATTGCTTCAAAACACTCTAACTCCTTAGTCTGTGTTCTTTGATCATAATTAAAATGAACACCGACAATTTCAAAACCCTCTTTTTTCATCATATATGCGGCAAGAGTTGAATCCATACCGCCGCTCATGATACATACTGCTTTTTTTAATTCTTTTTCCATGATGAGATTTTAACATAAAAATTTAATTTTAATTAAGCAAAGCCGATGGTATAATTACAAATATATATAATAAACATAAAAGGAGCTCATATGAGTTCAACTATTGGTTCTGGTTCAACAATGGCATCTACACAAGTAAATGTTATGAAAAAAGCCAATGATATTGCAGCGAGAAGCATCCTGAGTGTTTTAGAGAGCTCTTCTCAGCAAACACAACAACAATCATCTTCTGCTGTTGCAGGTATAGGAAAAAACATAGACATCAAAGCGTAATTTGCTATAATTGCGTTTATGATAGATATTGAAAATAAAACAGATTTAGAGATAGATTTTACAAAGTTAGAAACTATTTTAAAATCTTTAACAAAAAAAGAGATCGAACTTATTATTACAGATAATGATGAGATCCAAGAAATAAATAAAGAGTACAGAGGGAAGGATTATCCAACCGATGTACTCAGTTTCCCCTATGAAGAGATGCCATTTTCTCCCCTTGGCAGTATCGTAATCTCCAAAAATTTTGTCGAAGAAAAGGCCCAGGAATTTGGCCATAGCATCCAAGATGAATTCACTTTACTTTTTATTCACGGTTTACTCCATGTTATGGGTTACGATCATGAAATTGATAACGGTGAGATGAGAACAATGGAAGAAAAACTTATCAACAAATTTTCTTTACCTAAAAGCTTAATAGTTAGAACAGAAGGACAATAATGGATTATATGATATTTTTAATTGCCATGGCAGCTTTAATATACGGTGCCGACTTTATTATTAAAGAATCGGAAAGAATAGCACTACATTATGATATTTCACACTTTGTAATTGGTGCAACATTGGTTGCTTTTGGAACATCATTGCCTGAAATGGCAGCTTCAGTTATGGCGTCTTACTATGGAAAAAGTGATATGGCGGTTGCCAATGTAGTTGGAAGTGTAACACTAAATATTACAATGGTTTTAGGTATTGTATTTTTTATAGCGAAATCAATGAAACCTAAACGTGATCTTTTTGCTCTTGACAGTGCATGGGTAATTATCCCTGTCATTATTTTCATTATAATGATACAAGATGGAACTGTAGGACGTTTTGACGGTCTTTTATTTGTTTTAATGATGGCCTCTTACCTTATTTTCTTATTTAGAAGCTCAAAAGAAGAATTAGAAGGTGAAATTGATGAAGATCTGGAAAAAGAGAAGTTTCAATGGTCAAAAACAATTGCTCTTTTAGTTCTAGGATTTGGATTGACTATCGGCGGTGCACATTTTGTTGTTGAAAGTGGAACAAATATAGCAAGAACACTAGGTGTAAGTGAGTGGATTATCGGATTATTCCTTATCTCTTTCGGAACATCATTGCCGGAATTAATAGTTTCTATCGTAGCTGTTCAAAAAGGAAATGCAGAGATGAGTATCGGAAACATTATTGGTTCAAACGTTGCCAACTTTTCAATGGTTTTAGGCTTGGCTGCAGTTGTACATCCTCTTGCAATCGACCTAACAAAAATATCATTTGATATTATGATATTAGCGTCTGCTTCACTTGTTTTACTGTTTATTATTGCAAATAAACTTTATAATAAAGCAGGCGGTATCTTTTTACTGACTATCTTAGCTCTTCTAATACAAAACTATATTATCTAACTATCTCTTTTTTATATACCCAAGCTCTAAGAGCTTGTTGTATATATCTGAAACAATAGAACCTGCTGCCAAGCCACCATGTCCCCCATGCTCAATCATTACCATCACAACATATTGAGGGTCTTTATACGGTCCGTAAGTTGTAAACCATGCATGAGAACGGTTATAGTATGAAAGCTCATGTTCTAATTTACGCTTTTTAATATCTTGTTTAATACCGATAACTTGAGCTGTCCCCGTTTTGCCTGCCAGTCTTACTTTTGAATGAAGATACTGCATTGCCGTACCGTGAGGATTGTTACAAACCTGATACATTGCACGTCTGATGATCGGAAGCTTTTCTAACTCTTTTGGAGTTAAAACTTCTTTGTATTCAGGTTCCACTTCCTGATCCCCTATAGTCTTTGCAAAATGGGGAGTCGGTAATTTTCCAGTTGCCATTAAAGCAGTCATTTGTGCAATTTGAATAGGAGTTGTTAAAAAATCACCCTGCCCAATTGACATATTGAGTGTTTCACCAACATTCCATATTCTTTTGTACTTGTTGTATTTCCACTGGCGTGAAGGAACAATACCTATAAATTCATTAGGAAGGTCAATGCCTGTTTTTTCCCCTAAATTATATCTCTTGAGTCCTTCTTGCATTTTTTGATTCCCAAGTACCAGACTCCCTTTATAAAAAAAGTCGTCACAACTTTCACGAATTGCTTTTACAATATCTGTACGGCCGTGACCTTGATGTTTCCAACATCTAAAGATACGTCCACCCAAAGGTAGTTTTGATTTACAATCAACACTCCATCTTTCATTTAAATCAGTGGTAACATAAAGTAATCCCAATGCAGTTTTGATCGTTGACCCAGGGGGATAAAGTCCGTGAACCAATTTGTTTGTAAAGGGATGATCCAAACTTGAAGAGAGTTCATTATACATGTCGTACGACATACCGTTTACAAATATGTTTAGATCGTAATTTGGAAAACTTCCTGCTGAGAGAACAGCACCGTCAACGCCCATAACAACATAGGTCCCTACTTTGCCTATAAAGAGTTTTGAGATATATTGCTGTAAATCCATATCAAGATTAAGAGTAAGTTTTCTGCTCTCATCTGCCGGTGTATAGCTGAGCTGTTCAATCTCTTGATTGTTGGCATTCACTTTTATCTTTCTTTCTCCCGGCGTACCTTGAAGATATTCATTGTAAAATTTTTCTAAACCTGTTTTACCTGTGTAACCGATTAGATCAACGAGTGGATTGTCTTCAACATCTTTTTTATTTGCACGTGCCACATAACCAATCATATGTGCGGCAATATTATTATAAGGATAAAATCTCTTTGGTGCAGCAGTTATTTTAATGTTTTCTCTTAAGTTTAAGATCGAATACACAGGCATCATATCTTCATAAGGAATAAAAGGTACTACATCAATGAAATTATGATTATAAAATGAATCTTTTTTTCTATAATTTTTTTCAATTGTTTCTTTATCGAGCGAAGGAAATAATTTTACGATTATGTTCATCTCTTCTTCAAACAAATGTTGTTTCTTTTTAGAAAGCAGATGAGGAGCAAGAGCAATCTTAAAACCTAGTTTATTAATTGCAATCGGATTGTTATGTAGATCTAGTATTTCACCTCTTACAGGCGGTATTTGTTCTATTTTAATTGTGTTGTTTTGAGAAAGTTCACTATAGTAATTATTTGACTGAATAGCCAGAAAAAACACTCTTGTTAAAAGCATAAGCCAGATTGAGGCAAATACAAAAATAATAAACTTCACTTTCATAAGATACTCACTATAAAAAATTCAATTATTATATAGTAAATTATATAGTAATCAATATTAGGCAAAGTAAAAAGGAAAATATTTCCCAATAATGACATAAATAAGAAATAGCCTACATAAGATAAAAGTATATAGGAAACTTTTACACAATTTGGACATGAAAAGTTTGTATAAATCTTTGGCATTACAAGTTTATAAAGGATGTAAAAGTAGGTAATAGAGCTAAAAAGTATATAACCGTTATTTGCTTCAAAAATGAGTAAACAAAATGAAACTAAAAGAAGATTTTTAAAATCTTGTTCATCCAAAGCTTTCAGAAAAAGTACAAATAAAACCGCAAACATAGGCGGTAAAAATGGATATATAGTAGCTATTGAGCTGTAGATAATATATCCCGCTACATAAAAAAATGTAGCTAAAGATTTTTGATGAGTGATACTTCGTTGCATATAGGAAAATGTTTGCATTTAATACAATCAGCCCAGATTTTATGTTCCGGGAGGGTCTCTTTTGGAATTTCTACAAAGCCCAATCTTTCAAAAAAAGATTGTTTATAAGTCAAGCTAAGTACTTTTTGCAGTCCTAAGGACTTTGCTTCTTCTAAAAGCTTTTTAATTAACTCTTCACCTATTTTTTGTCCGCGATAACCGTCTTTAACTATAAGTGAGCGTACTTCAGCAAGATATGATGTATGAATATGCAATGCACAAAAGCCTACTAACTCATCACCGTGAAAAGCCAGAGTATATGAGCGTATATTTGTTGCAATCTCATCTTCACTGCGTTCGAGAATAACTCCACTTTCAACTTCAGGACGTACAAGCTCTCTCATTTGTGCTATATCAGCAAGAGTTGCTTTTCTAAAATCAATTTTCATCTACATTCTCATTTAAAATTTTATAGACTAAATCTACAATTTTATTAATTCCCCTTTTTTTGGCACTTGAGACCATAAGAGCATTTGGGAATTCACGACGAAGAGCATTTTGCTCTTTTTGATTGAGCTTATCTATTTTTGTAAAGATTTGAACTATATATTGACCTTCATCTACATTGGAAAAAAGAAAATTACTTACATCTGCATCTATATCCAAATGAGGATGTCTCGCATCAATCAAATGGATAAAAACCTTTATATTACGACGTTTTGAGATATAGTCTGTAAGATTTTTTTCCCAATCGCTTTTCATAGATTTAGAAACTTTTGCATATCCAAATCCAGGAAGGTCGACAAACTTTGCTATACTTTTTTCACTAGTTTCACGATCCATAAAAGTTACATCGAAATAGTTAATAAGCTTTGTTTTACCAGGTGTGGCAGAAACTTTCGCCAATCCTTTATGGTTAGTTAAAGCGTTTAACAGTGAACTTTTTCCTACATTACTGCGTGCCATAAAGACCACTTCATTTTGTTCTTCTGAAGGGGGTGCTTCTTTTACAGTCGGTGCTGATGTTACAAATTTTGCATCTACAATATCAATCATTTTTGTTCTTCTTGTTTCTCTTCTTTAATATCAAAGATCATGATAACAGGTTTTTCCTCAGCACCTTTTGCATATGCCTTGTTTTCTAAAGTTTTTAAAACAACTTCATCACCCTTGATCTCTTTTTTTTCACTTAATTGTTTTAAATGAACGTCTTTATAAAAATTGTACTCTTTTTTATTTGGCAGATATACTGCTTTTTGGGCAACACCCTCGTAAGTTGCATTATCTTCCGTTTTTACTTTAAATGAAACATCACCCTCAGCAATAAATTTCGTTGGTGATTTCTTTTCATCAATATATACAGTCACTTTTGAAGCATTCAGCTCATCATGACCTTTAATAACATTCACTGTTCCTTCAAAGATTGAAATACCCTCTTTTTCATCTGCATAAAAGCTTTGAGCTTTGATTTTCAACTCATCTGCATTTAAAAAGATTTGTAAAAAAAGTGTCAAGAAAATTAATCTAATCATTGTGCCTCTTTTATAATATATTTTGCATTAACATTTTTAGAATGTATTTTACCAGTTAAATTATTATGATCAACATATGTACCACGTACTACATTTGTCCCTTGAGAAAGAACATAATCAGTATCTGTAACAAACAAAGCTTTTTTCTTATAATAAAATGCTTTTTGCGTCTCATATGTAAGACCGTCATCTCTTACAAAGGTAACATTACCGTCTAAATCAAGTTTATCGTTTTTATAAACACCAAAATTAGCTTTTAAATTTGATATATGTGTTTTTGAATTATCTGTGTGATCAATATTATCAACTGTATATCTGTCTGTATATCTAAAAGCTTCATTACCTAGCATTACTGTGCTCAAACCAAGTGGATCAAGCTCATATAGTGTAAACTCTTTAATATGCAATAACGGTATATCTTTCAATTCTTGCTGAGAAGTCTTTTCCGGTTGATAGAAAAAGAATATAGAGAGTAAAACACCGATAACTAAGATAAAAAAGAGATTGATATTTATAACTTATCCTTTAATCCATAACGATAAAAATTGTTCTTTTTGATCATTTTGCTCAATAATCATATCGATCATTTCACGGACTGCTCCATCTCCGCCTTTGCGTGAAAGCACAACATCAACAAGGTCTTGAATATCTTTTGGAGCATCGTTAGGAGTAAAACTTCTTCCTACAAAATGGAGCATTTCATAGTCATTAAAATCATCACCTATAGCAGCAATTTCATAAGGCTTAATACCCAAGCTCTCAACTAGTTCTTGTAAAACAGTACCTTTATCCTTTACACCTTGAAAAAGATGTTGAATACCAAGCTCATTTGCTCTTCTTTCTACAATGTTAGAGTTACGCCCGGTAATAATCGCAACTTGACCGCCAAGTCTAATCCAAGAGGTAATTGCTAAACCATCTTTAACGTTAAAATTTTTACTCTCTACTCCGTCACTAGAATAAATAATCTTTCCGTCTGTTAAACAACCGTCAACATCTAAAACTAAAAGTTTGATCATAAAACGTCTTTTGTACTTGGAATACCAACTCTTTCATTTGCTGCAGTAGCACGACGAATGGCTACAGCTACAGATTTGAAAGCAGCTTCAATAATATGGTGTTTGTTTTTCCCGCGAAGCTGGATAATATGTGCACTAATTCTTGAATTTAGTACAAAAGCTCTAAAAAACTCTTCAACAAGTTCTGTATCGAAATGCCCTACTTTACCTACAACATCAAGTTCAAAAATTAAAAATGGACGATTACTAAGGTCCATATCACAAGATACGCAAGCTTCATCCATCACAATATTTGCACTACCAAAGCGTTCCATGTTTTTTACAGGATAGATAGCTTCTGCAAGAAGTGCACCAAGCACAATCCCCACATCTTCAACACTGTGGTGATCATCAATGTGTGTATCCCCTTTACAACTGATCTCAAGATCAATTAAAGAGTGCTTTGAAAAACTTTCAAGCATATGATCTAAAAAACCCACACCCGTATCAATTTTACTTTTACCAGTACCGTTTAGCTCCAGTGAAATTGTAATATCCGTTTCTTTTGTTGTTCTTGTTTTTGTTAACATCTAGTCCTCTCTTAAAATAAATGCATGTTGAAATTTGCCAAGTGCTTTATAGTCACGTGCTTCTTGTTCACTTTTAAAACCTGAAAGCACAACCTTGAACATACGCCCTTTTTGAGTTTGTACATCTTTGATTATAGTATGGTATCCGTCTGTATTATCAAACTTCTCTTGTGTTTTCAAAGCGCCTTCGATCTTTGAAAAAGATCCGATTTGCAAAGAAAAGTTATCCATATCCATAATTTTTGGAGAGTTTTTCAGCTCTTTATCCAGTTCTTGTTTTGTGACAGGCGTTCTTTTCGTACCTTTGCCTGCAAACCCTAAAACTTCTAAAGTAACAGGAGCAGTTCCCGTTCCTATCATATTGATTTTACTTGCAGCTGCTTTTGACAAATCTATAATTCTATTATCGACAAACGGTCCACGGTCATTTACACGGACAACTGTTGTTTTACCGTTTCGTCTGTTTGTAACTTTTACAATTGTATTCATAGGCAGTGTTTTATGAGCAGCTGTCATATCCCACATATTATATGTTTCACCGTTTGATGTAAGTTTTCCGTGAAAATTAGGACCATACCAGCTAGCAGTTCCGTTAAAGTTGTCTCCAACGCTCACAACACTCGGATAGTACTTAATACCTCGTACAACATAAGGTCTCATTGTAGGATGAGAATATGTTTTTCTACTTGGGCTTGAGTGATAATTATTACTATCTGAAGAATATGTCTGTGCCGGTGAAAAGTTGGTAGATCTATAAGCACCATACCCTCTTGTACTACAACCTGCAAACACCATAGTAAGAGATACTAAAAGATATAACGAAGTTTTTTTATTCATATAACTTTAACCTATCCCCTATTCTTATTAAAGAACTGCTCAGGTTATTTTGAGAACGTATATTTTGAATACTGATTTTATGTGCTTTTGAGATAGACTCTAAAGAGTCCCCTTTTTTTACAATATAGTAATGTTTTGTATTGATTTTTTGACTTGCACTTCTCTTTGGAATAGGAATAATTAGTTTTTGTCTGAGTTGTAATCTTGATGTTTTTAAATGGTTAAAGTCTTTAATTACTCTATATGAAACACCGTATTTTTTCCCTATATACGATAAATTATCCCCACGTGAAACAACATGCACTTTATAGATGTTTTTTATAGGTTCAGACTGATATTTTTGTTTAAACTCAGAAAGCTTGATATATGGAATATAGATCTCATATCCACGTGAATACGGAGGTACAAAGTCATATTTTAGATGTCTATTAAGCTTTTTTAACTCAGCAAGCTTAATACCTAAAAGTTTTGAAACTCTTTGGAGTGACTCACCGCTTGAAAGTTTGATCGTCGCCAATGAATAAGCATTTGCTCTATTTAGAAGATATTCATACTCACTTTTTAGAAGATAGTGCTCATCGCTTCCTATAAGTGAAAGAGCGACAATTTTTCTAATGTAATATCTGCTCTCTTTGGGAATGTACTTTTTCTTTTCATCAAGTAAAATGTTAATATCATCTGTACCAGCTTCTTTAATAGCACGAGAAAGTCTTCCACCGCCACAGTTATAAGCGATTGCCGCTAAATACCATTTTCCAAAACGTTGATGCAAAGAAGAAAGGTATTTTGCTGCAGCTTCAGTTGATTTAATCGGATCGCGTCTTTCATCCGTATATTCATCAATCTTTAACTTGTATAATTTGGCAGTACCCGGCATGAATTGCCAAAGTCCTGCTGCTCTTTTGTTTGAATAAGCTTTTGTTCTGAAATTTGACTCTGCCATAGCAAGATATAAAAACTCTTGAGGAACGCTATATTTGGATAAAGCACTTTTAATAGCAGGGATAAAGAGGTAAGCATCTTCCATTGCTCTAAAGAAGTGTTTATCTTTAGCTAGAGTTTTTTGCTTCATATTATTCATTATAGGATCATAAAGGAAAGCAGGATCAATATCGAAAGAGTTAAGTATCTCTAATTCTTTATTGTAATCAGTGTCATATGTTAAATTAGCAGATAAAAATATTGGTATTAATAAAGAGAAAAAATATTTAATCATAAACAACTTTTTGGAATTTAATTTTTTTTATTTTATCCAAAAGTTGTTAAAAATATATATAAAGAGACTCTAGATTTACTTAATACTATTAAATATTAAAGAGTTTTTGGGCATTTTTGGTAGTAATATTTTCTATATACTCCACATCTGTATTTAAAAGTTCAGCCATTTTTTCGGCAACAAATGTAGTATAAAAAGGTTCATTTCTCTCTCCCCTATGAGGTGTTGGAGTAAGATATGGACCATCAGTTTCAATAACTAGTTTCTCCTCGGGAATCTTAGGTAAAACATTTACAAGTTTCTTTGCATTTTTAAAAGTAAGAACTCCCCCTATTCCAAAATAAAATCCTTCATTTGCCAAAGAAATAAGCTGTTCATCTGCATTAAAACAGTGAAGTACGCCTCCAACCTCTGAAGCAGAATTTTCTAAAAGAATTGCTTTAGAATCGTTTGATGCATCACGGATATGTACAATTAAAGGCTTTTTATATTGACGAGCCAGCTTTATTTGTGCAGTAAATACTTCTTTTTGTTTTGCTTTTTCTGCTGCTTTTTCTTCATCACTTCCTTCCAAACGAAAATAATCAAGTCCACATTCTCCTATAGCTACACACTTTTCATGAGTAAGATATGTGTGAAAAATATCTTCATTATAATTTTCCATATCATAAGGGTGTACACCCACGGCAAAATATACATCATCATATTTCATAGCTATAGAAATTGCTTTTTCAAGCGTAGAAGGATCTGCACCTGGGATAATAAAACGCTTTACACCGCCTTCCCTTGCACGATTTAAAACCTCTTCTAAGTCTTCATCATATCGTTCATCATCAAGATGTATATGTGTGTCGATAATCATCTATTTGCCTCCAATAGTTCCCGAGCAAATTTTTTCGCTTCATCCGAGATAGTATCACCACTGATAATTCTTGCTATCTCGTTAATTTTTTCATCAAAACTTAGCTCTTTTGTTTTTGAAATATTACCATCTTTATAAACTAAAAAGTGTTGATCCCCCATTGAAGTAAGTTGTGGTTGATGGGAAATAACAAAAATTTGGAAGTTATTTGTAAGTTTTTTGAGTACCTTTGCCACACTCATTGACTCTTCACCGCTTAGATTCGCATCTATCTCATCTAACATCAATACACCGCCCACATTTTGCAAACTTTCAGACTTAAGAGCTAATACCGCTAAACGAAGCCTATTGAACTCACCTGTCGAAATTTTTGCAAGGTCCGTATCATTTAACCTAATCTCCAAAATATCTTGTCCAAGTGATGAAAGCTTTGTTTGTGAGAGTTTTACCGAAGCATCTCTAAGATAGAGCTGTTTTAGATAGTTATTAAGCTCTTTTTCAAAGTTTTTCAAAGTTTTTGAACGCAATGACGTTAAATTGTCTGCAAGTGTCGTAACCTCTTTTGAAAGCTGTTCATACTGCTTTTGCAACTCCCCTTTTTCCACTTCTATATTTTCGTATTTTTCAAGTTCTTGAAGTTTTTGTTCTTTATATTCAATTGCTTCTTCAATCGAACCGTAGCGGCGTTTGAGCTCGCCTAATTCCTCAATTCTGTTGAGTATCTCTTCAACATCGATCTCATCTAGTGCAGAAAACTTCTCTTCGGCATTTTCCAAAACTGAACGTAGTTCATTCATCGCATCATCAAAAAAAGCACTATCTACATCCAAAGTATCAAGAGCCGAAGAAACAAGATGTTCTAAGTTAAATATCTCGTTTGCTCCACCTATCATCTCTAAGGCTTTTTCTTTTTTAGAAAGCTCTTTTTTGATCTCTAAAAGTTCATCATCTTCACCTTCTTTAGGATTAACCGTATTTATTCTATCGATTTCAAATTTTGCAAATTCTTTTAATTCTACGATCTTTTTCTCTTCATCTTCAAGTATTTCAAGTTCTTTTTTTACTTTGCTGTATGCTTGAAAAGTTTGTTGGTAAGTTGTTTTAAGCTTTAAAGCTTGTTCCCCTATTTTATTGTCTAAAATAGACAAAAGTCCTTCGTTTTCAAAATCACTAAAATCACGAAGACTTAAATGTTTAAGGTATTTTGCTGTAAGTGAATTGATAGATTTTTTTGAAATACTTTGATTATTTATGAAATAACGTGATTTTTCTTTTTTTATATGCTTGAAAACATTGATTTCATCATTTTCAAGACCTGTTTCTTCTTCGTCAATATCCCATGTAACGCTGCTTTCACATATATTTGCATCACATGAGCTTAAACCTACAGAGGAGAGAATAGATTCAATTAATATAGACTTTCCGCTTCCACTTGGACCGGAAAAAACAACCAACCCGTGTTTAAGGTTGAGTTCTGCCTCTTGAAAACTAAGGTAGTCTTTTAAATAAAATCTTTCAATCACGGTAATACCTCTTTTTTTGAAAAATTCTAACTCATTTTCAAAAAATTTTCAAAGGATATGACAAATTGTCATATTTTTAGATAGTTTTAAAACTGCTTGTGAGATCTGCAAGCTTAAATGTGTACAGTGAGCTTGTGACAATACCATCTACACCACTACTTGCATATTCTTTAGCATTTTGTATATTTATACCTCCGGCAGCAAGGATTTTTGCCTCAGGATAGTGTTTTTGTTTATACATAACCAGCTGTTGCAAAGTTTCAGGAACAGACTTGTCCATTTGAATTACATCTGCACCTAAAGAAAGCATTTTCTTGGCATCTTCAAGAGTTTCAGATTCAACCACTAATTTTTTTTCTACACAACGCTCTTTTATCTTCGTCATAGCAGTTTCAAAATCTTTTTCAGTCGTATAAAGTGCTCTATGATTATGGAAAATCAATACACTCTCCGAAAGCCCTAAACGGTGCGGCAGTACATTTGCAGTAACTAAAGCACACATTACAAATCTCTTGGCAAACGGGAAACTTTTGCGTGTTGTAAATACTTCACATTTTGAATTAACATTTTTCACTGCTTGAGCCATTTTATGTGCCTGTGTAGCCATACCACAAGAGTATTCTAAAAGTATTTGTGCAACTCTCCACGCCTGATGAAGTACTTGAGAATCTGCTTGAAACTCTAAAAGTGTATCTCCTGCTTTAACAATTCTTCCAGAAGAAACTTTTTGAAGAACTTGGCATCCCAGAAGCTCACCTATACGAGCAGCTTCTTCAATACACGCTACAAAAAGTTCTTCACGTGTTTTAATCGCTAAAGAGGCCTTTTTATTTTCAGTCTCTAAAATATGGGTAGTAAGATCAAAATAAGGAATATCCTCACGAATATACTCCCAAAGTTCATGATCAGATAATTGCATAATTACTCCACTATATAACCGTAAGATTTAAAAATCTCTTTTGCTTTATCACTTAAAATAAAATCATAGAATGCTTTATATTCAGGATTGTTTGCACCACTTTCAAGAAGTACTATACCTTGTTTAATAGGCGTATATAGCTTAGGATCTACTGCAGACCAATTAATCCCCTCTTTATATTCTTGCATTTTATCACTGTAAAGTGAAGATTTTGCTATAAGTCCTATGTCTGCTGCTGTAATTGCATACGTTACAGTTTGTGAAATTGACTCAGCAAATACAAATTTATCTTTTACTGTATCATAAATGTTAGCATTTTGGATCGCTTCTATAGCTGCTTTACCATAAGGAGCAGTTTTAGGATTTGCTATAGCTATTTTTTTGACTTCATCACTAGCTAAAATGTTTATACCTTTAGAAAAATCATGCTGTTTAACACTCAAATAAGCTAAAGCTCCTTGTGCATATACAATAGGCTCTGTAATTGCTATCTTGTCATTATAAAGAGAAGATGGATATTTCATGTTTGCCGCCATAAACAATCCATATGGTGCACCGTTTTTAATTTGAGCAGTTAATTTTCCACTGCTCCCCAGTGTCACTTGTACTTTTGTATCAGGATGTGTTTTAGCAAACTCTGCTTTTAATGTTTCAATAGCATAACTAACATTTGCTGCAACGGCAATATTGATCTCTCCTGCACTTACTGTAGAAAGAGAAAAAAGCAGACTTAATAGAATCTTTTTCATTTCAAACTCCTCATTTTCATTATATATTTTTTTATATAAAGCTATTCAGCCTTACATTTTGTTTCAAGAAAACCGTAGTATATCTTTTTACATAACGCTTTGTCAACACAGATTTAAATTAAATAAAGAGAAAAAATAATAGAATGTTTCTATGAAAAAAGAAAAAAGTACCTTCAGTATTGTCTTAATTGTTATTCTGCACACTGTAGTGATATTTCCCTTTTTTGCCTCTCTCATAATATACTTTCTAAAAAAATATACTGACGCTGTCATACTCTTTGATTTTATACATCTATTATTCCTTTATCTTGCTCTGCGTTATATACTTTCTTATATAAATAAAAGAATAATTGTTCAAGATCCAAAAAAAGTTTTTAAAAGAGCTATACATTCTTTTGGTGTAATTTTATTTTTTACAATACTATATAAGCTCGCTAAGAACTTTGATTTTTATTCTCTTCTTTATTTCGTGTTTTATTATTGGATTAAATTTCTTATTTTTCATGAAATGACAAAAAAATATTTTTTTGGTTTACTCACTCAAGAGAATATGATAGAATACTCACAACTAGATAATAAGGATGATGTTATGGTTTATTGTAGAGGTTGCGGTAAAGAAATTCATGAAACAGCAGAGACTTGTCCACATTGCGGTGCACCACAGAACATTCCATCAACAAAAACAAATTCTGTAGCACTCTTTTTTATAGGACTTGGCTGGTCGCTTGTGATATGGTTTGTATCTTTATTTGTGATTGGTTTTGTGATCGGTTTTGCAAACCCTGAAAACGGTGCTGAAATAGCAGGTAAATTTGGAGAAGAGTACGGACTGGTTCTTTTACTTCTTTCTATAGTTGTTTCTGCAGTACTTACGAAACAGAGAATACTTCCGGGAACAGGGAAAAAATCTTAATGCCCCCACCCCAGCTTTTGTTTTAATACATCGAAGTAGTTGAACTCTTCTCTGTGAAGGAGTTTAGCTGTTTTTGACGCCAGTTTAATATGTAAACTTTCATTTTGTTCAAGCTCATGCATATCTTGCCCGTCTATAATAATAAGCGCTCTTTTATCTGTTGACTTCATCTCAATTTGAAACTCTCCTGGAAGCACTACAGGTGTTTGTGTAAGAGAGTGTGGACAAATCGGTGTCAGTGTAAATACTTGTGTTAAAGGAAAAAGTACAGGACCGCCAGCTGAAAGATTGTAAGCAGTAGAACCTGTCGGTGTTGAAACAATAACACCGTCACCATAGTACGTATTAAACGGATTACCGTCAACAAGCGTCTCTATATGAATCATGTTGGAGATCGATGGGCGTGTGAGAACAACATCGTTAAAAGCATACATCGTAACATTTTCACCATTTTTATTAACGGTAGCTTCAATTACTGCTCTTTCATCAATGCGGTATTTTCCCTCCTCTAAATTTGCTACAAACGTATCAAGTTCATTCATTCCAACATCTGCTAAAAAGCCGAGGTTTCCTGCATGAATGCCAAAAACAGGGATATCATAATCAAAACTGCGTCTTACTGCAGAAATAAGCGTACCGTCTCCACCAAGTGTGACTAAAACATCACACTGTTTGCATAAAAGATCAAATTCCATTCCCATAACATCGATCATGCCGCCACTGACACTTTCTATATATACATCCATGTTATGTTTTTCAAAAATTGACTTTAAATTATAAAAGTCTTCTTTGAGTTCTGGTGTTGATGGGCGTAGAACTACACCTACTTTTTTTATCTTTTTTGCTTGCAATCGGTCTCTTTTTCTCAATTTATTTTGAATATTATACACTATTTCGATATAATCGCGAAAATATTTTTTAGATAGGACTCTATGTTGAGAACTCATTACTGTACAGATTTAAACGAAACAAATGTCGGTCAAGAGGTTACTGTTGTAGGTTGGGCTAACAGTTATCGTGACCACGGTGGTATTATATTTATAGATTTACGTGACAAGACTGGACTTATCCAGCTTACATGTGATCCAGAGGATAGCGCAGAAGCTCATAAAGTTGCTGATAGTGTTAGAGACGAGTACGTTTTAGTAGCTAAAGGTAAAGTACGTCTTCGTGGTGAAGGTTTAACAAATCCACGTCTTAAAACTGGTGCTATAGAGATAGTTGTTGATGAACTTGTTATTGAAAACAAGTCTGCTCCACTTCCATTTGTGATCGGGGATAAAAAAGTTGGTGAAGAAACAACTCTTAAGTATCGTTACTTAGAATTAAGAGATCAATCTATGTACGAAGCGTTCCGTCTTCGTTCTAAAGCAGCAATTGCAGCAAGAAATATCTTAGATGAAAACGGTTTCTTAGAAGTAGAAACACCGATTCTTACAAAATCTACTCCAGAGGGTGCAAGAGATTATTTAGTACCGTCTCGTGTACACCACGGTGAATTTTATGCACTTCCACAATCACCACAGCTTTTTAAACAGCTTCTAATGGTTGGAGGTTTCGACAGATACTTCCAAATCGCTAAATGTTTCCGTGATGAAGATTTACGTGCAGATCGTCAGCCTGAATTTACTCAAATAGACGTTGAGATGAGTTTCTGTGATCAAGAAGATGTTATTAAAGTTGCTGAAGATTTAATCGTTGCAATGTTCAAAGCGTGTGACATTGAAGTAAAAGCTCCATTTAATCGTATGCCACACAGTGAAGCTATGGAAAAATACGGTTCAGACAAACCAGATATGAGATATGGTCTTGAAATGGTTGATGTTATCGATATTTTCGAGAGATGTGACAATGAGATCTTTACAAACATTGCTAAAAAGCCACACGTAAACCGTATTAAAGCACTTAAAGTTCCTGGTGCCGACTTAGTATTCTCTAAACGCGAGATGAAATCATTTGAAGATTTCGTACGTAAATTCGGTGCTCAGGGTCTTGGATACTTCCAAATGAAAGAGGACGGTCTTAAAGGTCCACTTATCAAATTCTTCAGCGAAGATGATATTCAACTATTAATCGATAGATTAGGTATGGAAGTTGGCGATGTTGTATTCTTCGGTGCCGGTGAGAAAAAAGTTGTTTGGGACTATATGGGAAGACTAAGAATTTTCATCGCTGAGCATGAAAAAATGAATCTTGTAGATCCTGATAAATATGAATTCCTATGGGTAGTAGACTTCCCTATGTTTGAAGTTGAAGATGGACGCGTTAAAGCACTTCACCATCCATTTACAATGCCAAAAGACACTGATAAAGATGATGTTGAAGAGATTGAATCTATCGCTTACGATATCGTACTTAACGGTGTTGAACTTGGTGGTGGTTCTATCCGTATCCATAAAGAGGAAGTACAAGCTGAAATCTTTAAACTTCTTGGTATCTCTGATGAAGAAGCTAGAGAGAAATTCGGTTTCTTACTTGATGCATTAAAATTCGGTGCACCTCCACATGGTGGTTTTGCAATCGGTTTTGACAGACTAATGATGCTTATTACTAAAAAATCATCTATCCGTGACGTTATTGCATTCCCTAAAACACAAAAAGCTTCTTGTATTTTAACAGAAGCTCCATCTCAAGTTGACAACGATCAATTAAGAGATCTTCATATCAGAATCCGCGAACAGGCAAAAGCGTAATGAAAAAACTGTTTTTAATTATCGGAGCTCCCGGCTCTGGTAAGACAACAGATGCTGAACTTATTGCTAAAAACAACGACCAAATATCACACTACTCTACAGGAGACATGTTAAGAGCTGAAGTAGCACGTAATACTCCTAGAGGTCAAGAGATTAACCAATATATCTCCAAAGGTGAGATCGTACCTATAAAAATCGTAATCGAGACAATCGTAAATGCGATCAAAGCTTCTGAGAACGATATAGTTATTATCGATGGATATCCTAGAAGTATTGAGCAGATGATGGAACTTGATAGCTATCTTCAAAATACTCCAGATGTAAGGCTTACAAGTGTTATTGAAGTTGAAGTGAGTGAAGAGACTGCTCGTGACAGAGTTCTTGGACGTGCTCGCGGTGAAGATGACAATACAGAAGTGTTTAATAACCGTATGAAAGTATATATGGGTCCACTTGAAGAGATTCGTGATTTTTATAAAGAAAAAGATTTACTGAAAGTTATTTCCGGAGAAGGAACTATCGATGAAATTGTTTCTGAAATGGAAAGCTTTTTAAAAGCGAGAATATAACTTTACTTCTCCCCTATTAACGCTTCTGCTTTGCAAAGATATTTTTTATCTTTTGCAACCCTTGCACATTTCTTACAAATAAATTTTGGTTTACTAACTATTTTAATGATATGGTCAATCTGACTTTCTATATCACTACGTTTAAAATCGCAGAGTGTTTTCATAATACACCTCGCTGAAAAAAGTAACCCTAACGGGCTACTTTTATTATACTATTTATCTAATTCTGAAACAATAGTTGCAATATAAGTTATTTATGAAAAGCTCTTTAAAAGCGAGGATTTAGCAGACTGTGTTCCGTAGTAGATCACCTCTTCTGCTTTGTGAAACTCATAGAACTGACATAAATTTCCCGGTATAAAGATTGTTAAATCAGGTTTTATTTTTTCTAAGTGTGCATCAGAGATTATTTTTTGCATTGTTTCTATAGAATCTTGAATAATTTGTACAGAATTTATTTTTTGACTTGCAACTTTTTTTGCTTGAAAGAAATCATGTATTTTTTTTACAAATTTATTTTTATCACTGTTTTGCAGCTGAAAATCTTTGTTTATATTTTTGTCTCCACTTAGATCTACAGCAATAGTATAAAGATTGCTATCAGTAGGCTGTATGATACCTAGAGGATTACAAAGCCCGCCATCAACAAGCACCATTTCATTTTTTATAACAGGTGTAAAAAGTGTTGGTATTGCTATTGAAGCACGAATAGCTTCAACTAGAGAGCCTTTTGTAAAATAATAGGGTTGTTTTGATTTTATATCTGTTGCAACAGCAACATAAGGGATAGATAACTCTTCAATATTGGGATTTCCAATCATATCAGCTATGATATTAAAAACTTTTTCACCTTCAATAACTCCACCCTTTTTAAAACTAAAATCAACAAGTTTAAGAATATCGATAGGGTCAAGGTTTAAAACCCATTCTTCGTAGATGTCAAGTTTTCCGGAAGCATAAAGCCCACCAATGAGAGCACCCATTGATGAACCAGATATAAACTTTATATTGTAGCCCTGGCGTTCTAGCTCACGGATAACACCTATATGTGCATAGCCGCGTGCTCCACCACTACCAAGATAAAGAGCAATATCTTTTTTCATAAGATATTTATTGTGCTAAACCTGAAACAATGGCTTTTTCAACATCAGTAATATCAGCTGTACCATCTACAGTAATATATTTGATAGCAGAGTTGTTAGCAGCTTGCTCTTTATAGTAACCGATTAACGGCTCAGTTTGATCATGATACACTTTAAGACGATCAAGAACTACTTCCTCTTTGTCATCGTCACGTTGTACAAGATCTTCACCAGTGATATCGTCTTTTCCTTCCACTTTCGGCGGATTGAAAACAACGTGGTATGTTCTACCGCTTGCAAGGTGAGCACGACGACCACTCATTCTTTTTACGATCTCTTCATCGGCTACATCTATCTCGATCACTGCATCGATTTGAATTCCTGCATTTGTTACTGCATCAGCTTGAGCAAGCGTACGAGGAAAACCGTCTAAAAGATAACCGTTTTTACAATCATCTTCAGCAATTCTGTCTTTTACAAGACCGATGATAATCTCATCTGTTACAAGTTTACCTGCGTCCATAGCTTCTTTAGCAAGTTTTCCCATCTCTGTTCCTGCTTTGATCGCAGCACGAAGCATATCTCCAGTAGAGATTTGAGGGATATTGTATTTCTTAGTTAAAAATTGAGCTTGAGTACCTTTACCTGCACCAGGAGCTCCAAGTAGTATAATTCTCATATTCTGTCGTCCTAATAGTTTTATAAGTGAAATTATATATAAATGAGTTTAAAAGAAGCTATGATCTTTTATTCGTCATCTTCATATGAAGTTTGAGCTTCTTGAATATCTTCAATTAACTCTTTGCACTCTTCTTCATCTATCTCACCCATATGGATCTCATCTAAAACATCTTCAAGGTCTGCTTTGAATTCACGAAGTTCTTCTACCTCTTCTTTGAGTTCATCACTTGCATTTTTACTATCAGCAATCTCTTCAAAGATCTCATCAAGTCTTTCGTTAATATCCGGTATTACACTTTTTGTAAGTAATTCTTCTAGTTTTTGTGAATATGACATAGTTCGCCTCTTTTTTTTATTTTAAAAATTATACTTTTATTTTACTTACAAAGTAAAGGCAATCAGAGATATTTAATACCAATCTATTTAGATATAATTATTTTATGATCATAAAAATAAAATACGGTAACTTGGTAGAAGAACAATCGACTTTCATTGTTAATGCTTCTAATACGGAACTGCAACTCGGCAGCGGGGTCTCAAGAGCTTTTTACGAACAATGCGGCGGCAGCTCTTTTCAAGAAGAATTAAATGAACTGAAAAAGAATTTTAACACTATACGTCAAGGAGATGTTCTAATATCAAGCTCAGGCACTGCTACAAACTTTCAATATGCACTGCATATAGCAGTTATGAACTATAGTGATCCTACAAAATCCCCTCTTCCAACATACGAGCATATCAAGAATGCTTTAAAAAACACAATAAATATCGTCAATGAAAAAATTGAAAATGAGCATATTGAAAACCCCAAACTTGTAATCCCCCTTTTAGGATGCGGTGTCGGCGGTTTAGAAAAAGAAAAAGTTTTTTCAATAATTAAAAAGAGCTTTGAACAAACAGATATGGATCTGGAAGTTATTATATACTTGCATAATCAAAAAGATTATTTAGAATTTTCTATGAAAGAATAAAATGAAAAAATATATTTGGATAACTATCTATTTTACAGTGCTTATTTGGTCTGTTATCAATCCAAAAGATCCATTTACGTGGGTTTTAGAGGTTACACCTGCTTTGATTGCAGGAGTTCTGCTACTTCTCACTTATAATACTTTTCGTTTAACACCGCTTTTGTACATACTGATTTTAGTGCATTGTGTCGTTTTAATGATTGGCGGACACTATACGTATGCAGAGGTACCGTTTTGTGACACGCTTAAAGAGTTCTTCGGTTTTGAGAGAAATAATTACGATAAAATCGGGCACTTTTTTCAAGGCTTTGTTCCGATCATTTTGGCACGTGAAATTTTACTGCGTAAAAATGTGGTTCCAAACGGTATGTGGCTCCATTTTATTAGCCTTTCAATCGTATTGGGTGTAAGTGCTTTTTATGAACTTATTGAATGGTGGGTTGCCTTGGCAACCGGAGAAAACGCGGATGCTTTTTTAGGAACACAAGGATATATTTGGGATACCCAATCCGATATGGCGTATGCCCTTTTTGGAGGGGTTATATCGCTTATATTCCTAAGCAAGCTACATAACAAGCAATTAAAAAATATTTAACAAGAGATAATGTTTATAGTATCCTCTTTTTTAGGTACCAGACATAAAAACTCATAATCTTCTTCACCCACTGTTTCATACATATGAGCAACACCTGCAGGGATGTAAAGTATATCTCCTGCTTTTGCTTCAAATATTTCATCACCGACTGTTACTTTGGCTTTTCCCTTTAGAACATACTGCTCATGCTCAACACTATTAGTGTGAAGCGGCATATGGCCGTTTGCTTTTATGCAAAACTGCCTCATTGCGAAGTTTGAAGCTTCTTCAGGAGAAAGCAACATTTTCATCGATACCCCTTCGCCCGCTTGCTGCTTGATCGCTTCTACATTGTCAATAGATTTTTTTATCATAGATTTGCCCTTAATAGGAATTTTAAATAGTTTTTGAATTGTATACTATTTTTCTATAAATTTATCAATGGTATAATCTTTAACTTAATAAGGATGGAAATAAGCTAATAATGAACTTTTACGTAGTAATTATAGGAACAGAGATTTTAAACGGCAGACGAGTTGACAAACATTTTGAATTTCTAAAAAATGAATTGGCAAAATATGGACATAACCTATTTGCTTCTTTTGTTATCAAAGATGACAAAGAACTGATCATTAAAACTTACGAGATGATACAAACAGATAAAGACGCTGTTATGTTCTCTTTTGGTGGGATTGGCTCAACTCCAGATGATCTGACACGCGAAATAGCTTCCAATGTTTTTAGAAACTCTAATGTGCAAACTCATCAAAAGTTTTTTAATGACATTATTGAAAAGTTTGGAGATGAAGCGTATCCCCATAGAATTCATATGGCAGACTTGCCGCCAAAGTCAGATCTTCTTTTTAATCCTGTAAACAATATGTCCGGTTTTTCATTGGATAATCGTTATTTTTTTGTTCCTGGATTTCCTTCGATGGCACATCCTATGTTAACAGAAGCAATTAAAAAACACTTTTCTCACTCAAAAGAAAAATTTAGAAAAACACTCTATGCATATACAAGTGAAAACAGCCTTATTTCCATTATGAAACAAGTCCCTTCAACTATTGAACTCTCGTCATTACCGATATTTGTGAATAATATTCCAAATGTGGAGCTCTCTTTATACGGTGAAGAAGAAAATGAAGTTTTATACTACTTTGAGCTCTTTATTAGTGAACTTAAAAACAAAAACATTGAATACAAATTAATGTAATTTTTTAAAATACCGATATCTAAATTATCATTAGTCAAGGAATTTTGTCATGTTAATTTGGTTATTGGTACTTTTTTTGCTATTTGCTTTTGCATATATTGTTTATAGAGTTGTTTTTTTATCTGATGATGTGGAAGTTAAAAAGGATTCTAAACGCAATTACACCTTTAAAATATAAGAGACTTATATGGCAATAGTAATGAATAATCATGTGTTTAAAGGGCATAGGGCATTGCTTGGAAGTAAGTACGTTACTTACGGCGAACTTGAACTTCCAACGAGATATGATATTTTCCCATCTTCTAACAGTGGATTTGAATGGGGTAACAGTTCTAAAGGGGCTACTCAGCTCGCATTCTCAATACTTTATCAAATTGCAGGTGAAGAGATTGCAAAAGAGTGTACATCTAAATTTGTAGCGGATGTTATAAGAAAATTAAACTCAAGAGACTGGGTTTTAAGTGCATCTGATGTTTTAAAGTGGCTCAATGACAACTGTGATTCTTCAATAGAAACAAACACTATCACAAAAACAGTTCCTCAAGTAACAAAGAGTGAGACTTCCTCAACAAAAAAACGTCAAAAACAAAAAAACAATGTAGTAAAAGATATATGTAAAGAGTTGGATATTACACAAAAACAGCTTGCCGAGATCTTAGAGGTTCCAGAAGGTACAGTTTCAAGCTGGGCCGTAAAAAATGAAATCCCGAGACTTGGAAAAAAAGCTATAGAATTCTATATAGAAAATCAAAAAAATCAAAAAATTGTAGATAGTTACAAAAACTTTATCAATCTATTACAAGAAGTTTAAGAAGGAGTATTATTGAAACCAAAAGATGAAGTAACTCGTAGTCTGCTTATAGACAAACAAACATGGGATGATGCTATGAAGTATTCTCGTGTAAGATATAAAATGAGTTTAAGTAAAGTAGTTGAGTCTCTTTTACAAGATTGGCTTGCTAAAGAGAAACGAAAACCACTTGATAATGAAAAACAAGGGAAATTTTTCGACTAGCTACCTTGCGTAGTTAGTATTCTTTGGCGAATTCTCATCGTAATCAAGAACTTCCAAAACAGATTTTTTATTCATCTTTCTCGCAAAGTCCGCTGCTGTAAAACCTTTTGAATCTCTTGCATTTTGGTCTACACCGCTTTCTACAAGTATTTTTGCGATCTCTGTTCTTCCATAACATGCCGCAGCCATTAAAGGGGTAAAACCGCTTCTTCTATTTGTTTGATTTACATCCCTGCCATGTTCTATAAGGTAGTTAACCATTTCACGATTATCATATGTGATTGCTATATCAAATACGCTTACACCTTCATCATCAAAATCAAACGGGTCAGCTCCGAATTCAATCAAAAGCATAAGAGTCTCAAAGCTACATCTTGCACGAATTGCACAGGCAAGAACACCCTCCCCTGAGTCATTTTCTTCTGAAATGTCTCCATCAGTTTTGAGATACTTTTTGATCCCTAAATAATCGTCTTTATTTAAAAGTTCTGTCCATTTACTATTCATGCTGCAAGTATAGATCAATTCTCATTAGTAATTTTTAATTATAATTGCACCAATAAATTAATTAAGCGAGAATTCATATGGAAGTTATTGAGACAACAGATGCATTTAAAGCATTGATCGAAAACATTAAAAAAGATACAAAGGGGTATAAAGATCCTTTAGCATTCGGTATTGCTAGAGTGGATTTAGGGCAGTTAAATCCGGATAAAGCTTTACAAGCAACTTACCCTGTAGTAAACTGGGATGAGAACTTTGGAAGTGCAGCTATTTTTATTCAAGCATTAGCTGATCAAGGTTTAACAGTAGATTTTTCTCAAAACGAGCAAGTTTTTGACATTAACTTAGATTTTTTACAAGCATGTTTAAATGCTTTTACACCATACAGTGACGAAGCATTTGGTGATGCACATAAAAATATTCAAGTAGTTTCTGCACTTTATAACCAAATGATTAACGACGGTTACAAAGACGGTGAGTTCAAAGTATGTTTCATCTTCGAAGATGCTCCACTTGAAAGCGTTGAAGCAACTTATCTTAAACTTTACGCAATGAGTTTAGCAAAAGTAGGTCTTCGTGAGATTAACCTAAACGGTGCATTCGGTGCATTACCAAATGTTGCATGGTCAGCTGGTAAACCAATTGAATTAGATTACCTAAGAGAATTTGAAATCGAATTAAAACTTGCTGGTGAGTACCCGCACATTGATTTTGTAGATAAATTCCCTAGATTCTTACAACACATCATCCCAGCTGACAATACTCGTATCTTAGATACTTCAAAAGTACGTTTCGGTGCACAACTAGCAGCTGGTACTACTGTAATGCCAGGTGCTTCATACATCAACTTTAATGCAGGAACTACAGGTGTTTCTATGGTTGAGGGACGTATTAGTTCTTCTGCTATCGTTGGTGATGGTTCTGACGTTGGTGGTGGTGCTTCAATTCTTGGAGTTCTTAGCGGAACTGACGGTAACCCTATCTCAGTTGGTAAAAACTGTCTTTTAGGTGCTAACTCTGTATGTGGTATCCCATTAGGTGATGCATGTATCATCGATGCTGGTATTGCAATTTTAGAGGGAACTAAAGTTGGCATCTACCCTGCAGAACTTGCAAAAATCAATGAAGTAAACAAAGGCGTTACACTTGACGGTGAAGTTTTCAAAGGGAAACAACTAGCAGGTCTAAATGGTCTTCACTTCAGACAAAACTCTCTAACTGGAGAGATTACTGCATCTCGTTCAACTAGAGAGATCAAGCTTAACGCTGATTTACACTAATATTTTCTTATTAGATAACTTTTATCTTCTTAGTACTATAATGGTACTAAGAAGGAGTGTATTATGAA
Organism: Sulfurimonas sp. C5; assembly: GCF_029872055.1. Taxonomy (NCBI): domain Bacteria; kingdom Pseudomonadati; phylum Campylobacterota; class Epsilonproteobacteria; order Campylobacterales; family Sulfurimonadaceae; genus Sulfurimonas; species Sulfurimonas sp. C5. Next base: position 456,240 of record NZ_JARXNQ010000001.1, on the reverse strand, counting down.
TATTTCAAACAACGTATCATCAATTCAGACAAGTCAAACACTCTTAAATACAACTGCAAATAATATTGCAAATGTAAATACAGATGGGTTTGTACCGCAAGACACTATTGCAACAAATCAGGGAAGTGAAGCTCCTGTCGCTGAAACACGTTCAACAGACAATGAAGGTGCAGAAAGAAGTCAAACAGACTTATCAAAAGAGATTCCTAATCAGATCATTGCTCAGCGTACAACAGAGGTCAATGTTACTGCTATTAAAGCACAAGATGATGTAATGGGTACTCTGCTTGATTTAAAAGCATAAAAAACTATTCAATTATAGTATTTATGCTTTTTAGCTGAGTAAGCATTGAAGCATTTGAGTCAAATTCGGGTAAGTTTTTTCCGGCTTCTAACGTACTAAAAATTGGTTTAGCAATTATAAATCTTCCTTCAACATTATCTTTTTTCGTTTTTACACCCCAAACATTCTGAAAAATAATCGGGTTATTTTCATATATACCGACATAAAGTCCTATATGCCCTTTTTTATATACAAGTGTTTTAAAAGGTATCGCTTGGGCTTTGATTGCTTCCTCTTTTTGCTCATTTGAAAACTCTTCTAAATCTACAACATTACCTATATGACTTTGTACTGATGAATTTCTCGGTAACCAAAAGCCAAATGGAGTATAAAAATCTCTTAGAGTAGAAGAACAGTCACGTTGACCGTAGATGCCGCCCCACCCGTATTTTCCATTTTGGATCTCATGAAGTAGCTGTACTATATTTATGCTATTAAACTCTAAAAGTCCTTTATGCGCTATTGTCTTGGATATTTTAGATTTTAAAAACAGAGCTTTATTCTCTTTGTTTTTTGATACGGTTAAAACAGTATAAGCATCAGCATCTTCGTCTATAAGTGCCAAAGCCATACCTATACGTGAATCAAAAAGATAGTTCCCTTCTTGATCGTAAATTGGCTGATTATCTTTTGTAAGAAAGATTTGCTGAGCTTCTTTCCATAATGTAGTATATTCTTTATCTAATGTAACGATATCTTTTGCTTTTACCCAGCCAAAACCGAAACTACACTCTATAAAAGCCCATTTTTTATCTTTTGAATAGTGCGAAATCAATAGAGGTTTATTCGGTGCAAGCGATGTATTTTGCAAATAATCAAAAGGATATCCTTCCCCTGCTTTACTTGGATCCAAAAAGATTGGTTTATCGGTTGGCAGTGCCCTCATATCTAAAAGTTTAAGACTGAGACCTTGTTGATTTAATGTTGCAAACTCTTCAAGATTGGCATTTTCTTTGATATCTGTAAAAAAATCTTCTTTTATAGGCTGTAGTGTATATGTATAACTATTATTGTTGTCGTATACATATGCCCATGAAGCCTGTTCTTTATTGATAGAGATCTTTTTTATATTCCATGGCCGAAAATATTTATCTGCAAATGTTTCGATATGACCGATATATTTGTCATTTATATTAGAAGCATAAAAACCAGGATCTTGGGGTATTTTTACCAAGTCTTCCACATATTCCTGTTCAACAATCACCTCTTTTTTAGGGACTGTTTCTTTATGGGAACAGGCATTAAATAGCAATAATAAAGAAAGAAGATAAGAATACTTCAAAAAAATTCCTTAATCAACATCCCCAAAACGGCTTACAACGCGCCCTATAACTTCTATCTCTTGAGGATCTAATGTTTGTGTATTATAAACAGAATTATCTGAAATAACATCTATTTTACCGTCAATTCGTTTTTGAATTCTTTTAATAAAAAGTCCTGCTTCCGTACGAATAGTAAAAATACCGCCGCGATTGATATCTGTTTTATTTCTATTAATAAATACTATATCATTATAGCTAAAAGTAGGCTCCATAGAGTCACCGCTTACATTGATCGCTTCTATATATTTTAACTCTCTCTCACCTCCGAGCATAAACACAAACTGCTCTGGGATAGCAAGTTCTTCGATCTCTTCAAAATCATTATTGCTACCGCCACCTGCACTTGCATTTATATCATTAAAATATCTAATCATATAGTTATTTGTAGGACCAACAAGACTTTCAGGTGATTGACCGTATAAAAGCCAATTGATCGAAATACTTCTTCTTGCACAAAAATCCAGAAGTTCACTAAAAGGTATCTTATTTCTTTTTTTCATTGTGGCAAAATTCATTTGAGAGATCCCAATTGATTCTGCAACATCTTTATCGAAAACCTTTTTTGGTGAAAAGTCAGAAGATAAAATACTTTTAATCTCTTCAACAATGTCAGAAAAACTATTCATTTTGTCCCCTTTTTATATTAAATTGTCATAGTATAATCAAAATTTGCAAAAAATTCAATATTTTTATGACAATTTGACATATTTTTATTTCATATTTTATTTTAGGTGTAATATTTTTGCAACTTGAAAATAAACAAAGGATGAAAAATGTCTATCTTAATTAAACAAGCGGAAACTATTTTTGAAAGATTTGAAAGTCAAATGGAGATCTGGGCAGCTAAAATTTTCTAAGAGTTTTTATCTTTTTTGTCTTGACGCTCTCGCTGCTCAAATTTTGTTTTGTGGTAACCACCGAAAATAAATACCATAAAGCCGAGAAAAGCAACAAGCATTATAATATCTAAAATACTCATTACTTACCCTCTAGGAAATGTATCGAAAGTTTGTCTAATAGCATCATAAAGTACGATACCTGTACTAATAGCCAAATTTAAACTTCTTCCGTCTTTTGTCATCGGAATTGTTATACATTGCTCTTTATGTTTGTTGAGTACATCTTCTGGAATTCCTGCTGTTTCACTCCCAAAGAAAATATAATCACCATCTTTAAATGTAGCTTCAAAATAAGGTTTATCTGTCTTTGTTGTTGCAAAATATGCATTATCCGTAATCTCATTGTTTGCAAAAAAATCATCTAAAGATTCCCAAACATGCAAGTCAAGCTTATCCCAATAATCAAGTCCGGCACGACGTACAGCTTTTTCATCTATGTCAAATCCGATAGGCTTGATAAGGTGCAGACTTGCACCCGCATTTACACAAAGACGCCCGATGGCACCCGTGTTATTTGGGATCTGTGGATGTACTAAAACAAGATTAAATGCCATTAAAAGATAACCGTTCTGTTTGCATACACAAAGATTCTGTCTTCAAGTGCTAATTTAAGTGCGCGAGAAAGTACTACTTTTTCAACATCCCTACCGTTTTTTTGCATATCTCTCCAACTATGAGCATGATTTACATGGATAGTATCTTGAGCGATAATCGGTCCTTCATCAAGATTGTTGTTTACAAAGTGAGCTGTTGCACCAATAATCTTAACACCGCGATCATACGCTTGTTTATAAGGGTTTGCACCGATAAATGCAGGTAAGAAAGAGTGGTGAATATTAATAATTTTATCTTCAAACTCCTCTACAAATCTCGGAGTTAAAATTCTCATATATTTTGCAAGAACGATATAGTCAACATCTTCAAAGCTTTTAATTGCTTCAATCACTTTAGTTTCATGCTCAGCACGCTCTAAACCTTCATGAGAAACAGTGATATACGGAATATCAAATTTAGAAACAAAAGGTTCTAAGAGATCATAGTTAGAGATAACTCCTAAAATATTTGCCTCTAACTCCCCTGCTTCATGACGAACAAGAATATCACCTAAAGCATGTAGCTCTTTTGTAGCCATCAGAATAATATTTTTCTTTTTAGGCTCTATCACTTTTACAGTAGAGTTCTTTGGTAAAACCTCTTGAACAGCTTTAGAAAGATCTTCCTTATTAACATCACCGTCAACAACACTACGCATAAAAAATTTATTGCTCTCTTTGTCAACAAATTCACTGTTAGATAAAATATTTAGGTCATAGTTGAAAAATACGCTTGATACTTTGTGTACTAAGCCTTTTTCATCATTTGCATCAATTAAAACGCGGTATTTCATTTATATTTTATCCTTTTCTAACACTTTAACTCTCTCATCAATCGTTGCAAGAGTATATTCTAAAAAGTTAAGAGTCATATCTATTTTTGCTTCTATATTAGAATTATTAGGTGCTTGAAAACCTTCAAAAAGCACTAATAATCTTTCTCTGATAGATTTTAAAAAGAACAGTTCATTATCTACTGAACTTTTTGTCATAGAAGGAATATCATTTGATTCTTTTGTCGAATTCTCGACAGGTTCAAAAGTTTTATGAGCATTTTCTTCTTGCTTCATATCTACAGGTGGCAATTCCTCTTCAATCTCTTCTAAAGTTGAGAGTATCATATCTTTTAATTCCATGCTTTTAATAACCACCTTTCAAACTCTTTGAACTCAACTTCAGTATCCATCTTAATGAAAAACTCTTTCATTTGAGTATTTACTTTTAAAAATTTTTTTCTAACTCCAGACAATCTTCTTATAGCAATTTTTGCTTCAGAGTTAGAAGGATCTTTTTTTAAGATCTCTTTATAGATCTCCAAAGCTTCCTCTTTTAAACCCTGTAATTCATAGATGTTTGCTAAAGTTAATGTCTGCATTTACTATTTACTTTACTATATAGTTAGCGATAATAGAACCCATCTCTGAAGTTGAGCAAACCTCTTTTGCATCAAATTGAGCAAGGTCTCCTGTTCTATATCCTTCGCTAAGAGCACGTTTAATAGCGGCATCAATTTTATCTGCAGCGTCATTTTCACCAAGAGCAAATCTTAACATCATAGACGCTGAAGAGATTGTAGCAATCGGATTTGCTATTCCTTGACCTGCAATATCTGGAGCTGAACCGTGAATTGGCTCATATACACCGATTTTTGCACCAACAGAAGCTGAAGGTAAAAGACCGATAGAACCAGAAAGCATACTTGCTTCATCAGATAAAATATCTCCAAAAATATTTCCCGTAAGCATTACGTCAAATTGTTTAGGATCACGGATAAGCTGCATAGCTGCATTATCTACATACATATGTGAAAGTTCTACTTCTGGGTACTCTTTAGCTACTTCTTCTACAGTTTCACGCCATAATTGAGAAACATCAAGTACGTTTGCTTTATCAATTGAACAAACTCTTTTGTTTCTGTTCATAGCAATTTTAAACGCTTGGTGTGCAATACGTACGATCTCATCTTTTGTATAAACCATAGTATTCCATCCCTTATTCTCGTCACGCCCTTTAGGCTCACCAAAGTAGATACCGCCGATTAGCTCACGAACAACCATAAGATCAACACCTTTTACGATCTCTGGTTTAAGTGAAGATGCGTTTGCAAGTTCGTCATATACAACTGCCGGGCGAAGGTTAGCATACACGCCTAACTCTTTTCTAAAACGTAGCAGTCCGCTCTCTGGTCTCTTTTCACGAGGAAGAGTATCCCATTTTTCACCACCGATAGCACCAAAAAGTACAGCATCAGAGTTTAATGCACCGTTAATAGTCTCTTGTGGCAATGGATCACCTGTAATATCGTAAGCGATACCACCCATTAAAAGTTCATCGTAAGTAAGACTGAAACCTGAACATGAAGCAACAGCATCTAAAACTTTAACCGCCTCATCAACGATTTCAGGTCCGATTCCGTCACCTTTAATTAGTGCAATTTTGTAAGTTTTCATTATTTTCCTTCCTCGATCTCTTTTTTAGCAAAACTCATAAGCCCACCTGCATCAATTAATTCCTGCATAAACGGTGGAATTGGAGTAAAGTTGTATGTTTTATTTGTAGTTTCGTTTGTGATTGTACCGTTATCCATATCGATAGAGATTTTATCACCTTCGTTGATTTCACTTGCTTCTGGTAATTCAAATATAGGAAGACCCATATTAAAAGCATTACGATAAAAAATTCTTGCGAATGTCGGAGCAACAACTGCGGCAACACCAGCTGCTTTTAAAGCTATTGGAGCGTGTTCACGTGAACTTCCACAACCAAAGTTTTCATCAGCAACTATTACATCACCTACACTCATTTTATTTACAAATTCTGGATCTGCATCTTCCATAACATGTTTTGCAAGTTCTTTTGGATCTGAAGTATTAAGATAACGGGCAGCAATAATTAAATCTGTATCGATATCTTTACCAAATCTCCAAACTTTTCCATTTATGTTTGCTTTTTGCATATAAATTCCTACTATTTTGATTAAATAATTTCGCGATTATACCGAAAATGTGATTGTTTGTTCTTTAAATTTTCGTATTAAATTTAGGCAGGGAGCATTGATATTAAAAAGTATCAATGCTATTTTAGGGAATTATTAACGTTTTAAATTATTTACAGTTTGCAACATTTCATCACTAGTTGTGATGATTTTTGAGTTTGCATCGTATGCTCTTTGACCTGTAATTAAGTCAGTTAATTCAACTACTAGTTCCACATTACTCAATTCAACAAAACCTTGACGGATTACACCTAAACCGTTTTGACCAGGAGTACCGTCAACCGGTTGGCCTGAAGCATCAGTTTCCATAAAAAGGTTGTCTCCCATTGAGTGAAGTCCCGCAGGATTAATAAAAGCAGTTGTATTTATCTGACCAATTACAGTTGCCTGTGTTTGACCAGCTTGAACAACACTCACAGTTCCGTCAGTACCAATACTGATATTCGTTGCATCTTCAGGAATAACAATCTGTGGTACAAGCGCATATCCGTCAGAGTTTACGACCGTTCCGTTTTGGTCACGTTTAAAAGCACCGTTTCTTGTATATACTTCCGTACCGTCTGGAAGTTCTAATTTAAAAAATCCGTTTCCGGTAATAGAAATATCTAAAGGGTTGTCAGTTTGTTTAAGTGAACCCTCTGTAAAAATTTTATTGATAGCAGTTGAACGCACACCGAGTCCCACTTCAATCCCTGTCGGACTTTGTGTCGTATCACTTGTAGCCGTTCCTGCATATTCCATAGTATGGTACATAAGATCAGCAAATTCCGCACGAGATTTTTTAAATCCGATCGTATTTACGTTGGCAATATTATTTGCCGTCGTATCAATTTGAAGTTGCATCCCCAACATACCTGTTGAAGCTGTGTATAATGATTGCATCATAGTTTTGTTCTCCCTACCCTAAATTAAGCTTTTTTTGCAAGTTTTTGAATTGCTTCAGTATTCATATCGTTCATTTGTGTATCCATCGCTTTTTGATACATTCCGATAAGTCTGTTTGCCTCAATAAGCTGTGTCATCATTTTTACAGCATTCACATTACTTTTTTCAATAAAACCTTGCGAAACAGCACCACTGTTTTTTACAACATTAAAACTCTCTTCATTCTCAAGACGATATAAATTATCACCATCTTTTTTCAATTCACGAAGATTATCAGGCTGCACTACCAAAAGTTTTGTTTTTACAACCATATTGAAGCTGCCTGGCACATTTGTAGATATCTGTCCGTTTTTATCAGCTGTAATTACTGCATCATCTTGAGCAAAAGTTATACCGGCATTTGAAGTTTTATAATCTTCACCCAAAACTTCATAACCTTGTTTATTAACTAGTTTACCTTCAGGATTTAAAGTAAAAGAGCCGTCACGCGTAAGTCTAATCCCCTGAGGTGTTCTTACGGCAAAAAAGAGATCATCTTTAGAAAGTGCAAAATCAAGAGTGTTTGATGTTTTTGTAAGATCACCGACAGAAAAGTCTGTAAAGCTATCTACTACCTGTGGAGATTTTGTTAGCGTTCTGTTTAAAAATGCTGCACCCTCTTTTGTTTGGTTAGCATTTGGCAAGTCATCTCTTGCTTCTTTTAACATACGGAGAAAATCACCTACTATGACATTATCTTCTTTATAACCTGCCGTATTTACATTTGCCAGGTTATTTGCAATAGTATCAAGTCTGTTAAACTGTGTCACCATCCCTGCAGCAGAACTGTAGTACCCTGTTTGCATCCACTTTCCTCTTGATTTTTCTAATTAGTTTTCTTGAAAAAGCAAAGAGTGTTCCAAAATTTTATTGATAACTTTTCATTATCTTGGGAAAAGATTACTTTAAAGAAATTTCGGTATAATCCACCTTTTAAAATCCTTAAACTACAAAGATATGGAGAATACTCCGAAATGACGGCAAAAGAACTCAATCAAGCACTAGAAAACTTTTTTGAAGAGCATAAGTCTAAAGAATGTATTACATATGAATCAATCATTGATTTTTATGATAAACAGCCTACTGGTGCTCAAGCAAAAAACATTTATAAGCTTTTACAAAAGCACAATAAATGTATCTACACATCAAGTGAACATGCAAAAAAACTAAACGATCAAGAAGCAGAGGCTCGTAGAGAAGCTCAACGTAAAATGATCGAAGACAGCGACAACGATGAATTTGACATCTTAAAAGAACACGAACTTCTTGAATGGTCTCGTTCAGATTCTCCTGTACGTATGTACTTACGTGAAATGGGACAAATCCCTCTACTTACTAAAGAGGAAGAGATAGATATATCTAAACAAATTGAAAAAGGTGAAAGTATCATTATTGATGCGATCTGTTCAGTTCCATATCTTATTAATTTCATTTTAGACTATAAAGAACCGCTTATTAACCGTGAACGTCGTGTTAAAGAGCTATTTAAAAGCTTTGAGGACGATAATGACGATAACGATAACGACAATGATGACGATAACGATAATGAAGATAACGACAATGTAGAAGAAAAGACATTGTCTGCAAAAGACAAGTCTCGTGTCGAAAAAGTCACAACAAGCTTTAAAGCACTTGAAAAAGCTAAAAAAGAGTGGGTAAAACTTACGGAAAAAGCTCCTGAAGATTTAGATGGAGACTTAACGGAAGATATAGTATTTTACCAACTTTCAGTTACATTCAAAAAAGCAGTTTTAAAAGAGAAACTATTAGATCTTGGTCCAACTTCGAAACTTATCAATGAGCTAGTAAAAGCTATGGAAACTGCTTTAAAATCTGATGAAGGGTACGATAAAGAATTAAAACGTCTTGAGTACAAACTTCCATTATTTAACGCAACTCTAAGAGCAAACCATAAGGTATTAGTAGATAAGATTCAAGATCTTAGCAAAGAAGATATTGTAAATATGGTTCCTGAAGCGACAATGGTTTCAACATATATGGAGATTAAAAAACTTGTTCAAACAAAAGAAGCAAGTAAAAATAGTTTCGATATGGAACCTGAAAAACTTTCAGATATTTTAGAACAAATCAAACGTGGTAAAAATATTTCTGAAAAAGCAAAAACAAAAATGGCAAAATCAAACCTTCGTCTTGTTGTATCTATTGCTAAACGTTATACAAACAGAGGTTTACCATTCCTTGACTTAATTCAAGAGGGAAATATAGGACTTATGAAAGCCGTTGATAAGTTCGAATACCAAAAAGGTTACAAGTTTTCAACATATGCTACATGGTGGATCCGTCAAGCTATTTCACGTGCAATCGCTGATCAAGCAAGAACGATCCGTATCCCTATCCATATGATTGAGACAATTAACCGTATCAATAAAATTATGCGTAAGCACCTTCAAGAACATGGAAAAGAGCCAGATGTTGAGACAATTGCAGCAGAGGTTGGTCTTTCAGTAGAGAAAGTTAAAAATGTTATTAAGATTACAAAAGAACCTATTTCTCTTGAAGCTCCTATCGGAAGTGAAGAGGATGGACGTTTTGGTGACTTTATTGAAGATAAAACTTCCCTTTCACCTTCTGAAGCAATCTTAAAAGATGACCTTAAAATTCAGATCGAACAAGTACTTGAACAACTTAATGAACGTGAGAAAGCTGTTATCAAACTTCGTTTCGGTATCATGGATGATGAGAGTGACAGAACACTAGAAGAGATTGGTAAAGAGTTAAATGTAACTCGTGAAAGAGTTCGTCAAATTGAATCAAGTGCGATCAAGAAACTAAAACACCCTAAAGTTGGTCGTAGACTGAAAAACTATATAGAAGAGTAAACACTAATGACATTTGAGCAAAGTTGGATCGAATACGATTACAACCCTTTTATTGTGTTTAATGAAAATGGAAAAATCATTTCGCTAAATGCAGAAGCGCAATTCCTTTTAGGGATTGCAAATCCAAATGAACTTTTTGAACTTGCAAAGACATATGCAAGTATCAGTTTCGGTTTTAAAACAACATTTGTACAACTTGAATACGGTAGATATAAGTTTTTTGGTATCACGGTAGGATATGAAGATGAAGAGCAAATAGGTATTAAACTTTATCAGGCACCATCATTCAAGCTTGATGCAAAAAAACCAGACGGTCAGCTTACAAATATCTATACTATTTTAGATCTATGTATATCATCTAACTCTATCAACAGTACTATCAATTTTACAAAAACATATGACCCTACCATTCCTGAAATCATTTTAGAATCTAACTCTGTTATTAAGCTGCTTAATAAAATATATGCATATTTTTCACAAAGTGAAGCAGTTGATACAAAAGTTTTCTATAGAGTCGGTGAACATATTAAATTTGATGGCAAAAAATATAGTATCTTTTCTATAGAAATAGCAGGAGATGCAATAAATTCTGCGAAAGAAGCCGAGCTCAAAGCTGTTGCCGAAAACTATAATATTTATCTTGATATGAGTAAATCTGCAGTTACTATCAATATCCCTATGATTACATCATAAAATTATTTTTATGATGTAAAACCTAAAACTCTTAATCGAATATACTTCTCTACTTCCAATAAAAAAAACATTACAAAACCGACACAAAGAATTAACAAAATTTCTGATAATAAAAGAGATTTTGTGGTAAAAATATTTTGGAAAAATGGTGTATAAGTTACAATAATTTGAGCACAAACCACTATTGTAACAGCAGTCCATACTACAGGACAGTCCACAATTTCTCTGATACTTTTGATAAGTGTATTCATATTTCTGACATAAAATAAATAAAAGATCTCCATAAAAATAAGTGTATTAAAAGCCAGTGTTTGCGCATATTCAATTTGTGCACCACTACTGATTGAATATGTATAAATTCCAAATACAGCTATTAAAAATAAAATAGTGACATAAACTATCTGCCATATTACTGTTCTATTCAAAATTGCTTCATCTATTGCTCGTGGTTTTCTTTTCATAATGTTTTGATCCTCTTTTTCAAATGCCAATGCAACTCCCAATGTTACCACTGTTATCATATTTGCCCATAATATTTGAATAGGTGTAATAGGCATTGCCATCCCCAAGAGTATTGCCATAATGATTACAGATGCTTCAGAAACACTCGTAGGTAGTGTCCAGCCGATAACCTTTTTAATATTGTCATATACTTTTCTACCCTCTCGTACTGCATGAACGATTGAAGCAAAATTATCATCCATCAAAACAAATTCGCTTGATTCCTTCGCTGCTTCTGTACCCTTTTTCCCCATTGCAATACCTACATTGGACCTTTTTAATGCAGGAGTATCATTAACGCCGTCACCAGTCATTGCTACAATTTTATTATTTGCCTGCAAAGCTTTAACTAAACGTAGTTTATGTTCTGGTGTCGTACGTGCAAAAATATTTGTCGTTAGAACTGCTTTTTGCAACTCTTCATCACTTAGATGTTCAATATCTTTTCCACTCATTACAATCTCAGAATTTCTAAGACCTATTGCTTTGCCTATAGCTGAAGCGGTTACCGTATGATCACCCGTAATCATTTTCACTTCTATAGATGCACTATAACACTCTTTAATTGCATCAACAGCTTCAACTCTCGGTGGATCTATAATCCCTATAAAACCTACTAGGATAAGCCCGTTTTCGAGATCATTAAAACTTAAAGAAGTTTTTTCTGCAGGTACATTTTTATACGCAATTGCAATAATCCTTTGCCCTTGTGTTGCTATATCTTTTGCTTTTTGTTCCCAAAATGTTTTGTTTAAAATCTCTATATTGTTTGCATCGATATATTGATAATGACACATAGACAAAATAATCTCTGCAGCACCTTTAATAATACTCAAAGATTCATCTTCATGAGAATGATTGAGAGTTGCCATAAACTTGTGTTTGGAGTCGAAAGGGATAAAATCACTTCTGAGATACTTAGTACGGATCTCACTCGTATCTAAACCCACTTTATGAGAAAATGCTACTAATGCGCCTTCTGTAGGACTTCCATCAATACTCCATTGACCATTCTCATTGTATAAATTAGCATCACTGCAAAGTGCAGAACATTTTGCCATCATCTTTATAAAATCGTCTTGATTAAAATCTACTTCTTTTCCTGCTGACGTATAGATAGCACCTGTAGGATCATACCCTGTACCCTTTACAACATACTGCATTATTGTACTTTGAATCGTTTCTACCATCATCTTGTTTTGTGTCAGTGTTCCTGTCTTATCGGAACATATAACTGAAACTGAGCCTAAAGTCTCTATAGCAGGCAAATGTCTAACAATAGCATTTCTTTTCACCATAGCTTGAACACCCACAGCCAAAGTTATCGTAACTACGGCAGGTAATCCTTCAGGAATAGCAGCAACAAACAAACTGACTACAGCAATAAAGATCTCATTAAACGGCATATTTTGCAAGTAATGACCTATCAACAAAATTGCAACTGAAAAAAGAAGAATGATATACGTTAGCAATTTTGCAAATCTATCCATTTGTTCAACTAATGGTGTTGTCAGTGTTTGTACACTACTTAACATTCTGTTGATACGCCCTAACTCTGTTTTTTTAGCAGTTTCTACAACCACTCCTAAGCCTATCCCACTTGCAATTGTAGTCCCTGCAAACACCATAGAACTTCGATCGGCGATAGTTACATTTTCACCGACACTCTCAGGAGTTTTTTCAACAGTATCAGACTCTCCTGTCAAAATCGCTTCTTCGGCACTCAGGCCATGCGCTTTTATGATTCGGATATCGGCTAAAACTCTATCTCCAGCTTCTAGCTGTATGATATCACCAACGACAAGTTCTTCACTATCGCATTTTTGTTTTTGCCCGTCACGAAAAACGACGGCAGTATATGCAAGCATTTTACGTATTGATTCAAGAGCGTTCTGAGCTCCATGCTCTTGTATAAATCCTATGATCGCATTGATGAGTACAACACTTATGATAACAATAGAATCTGTTGTATGACCGAGAAAGAAAGTAAGTATTGCAGCAAAAATCAGTACGTAGATTAAAACATTGTGAAATTGCAGAATAAAACGCATCAATGCACTTTGTTTTTTTTCTTCTTGAAGTTTATTCAGTCCATGAAGCTGCAGGCGGGATTGCGCTTCTATACTACTCAAACCTTTTTCATTACTTTCTATGCTTGCATATACCGCATTGATGTCCATACTATGCCATTGATTCTTCTTATGCATAAGGATCTCCAAAATTTTAACACTAGCTAAAATCTAACTTACTTTCTCTTAGTAAATTATTAAAATATATAATATGAAAAAAGAAACGCAGAGGATTAGGCTATTGTCTCTTTAGAGATTAAAGAGGCGATAACTATTCCAAATGCGAGTGCAGGCAGGTAATAGGCAAGGTTTAATAGTTCATTGTTTTTAAGAGCGATAAAACCTAAAATTAAAAATATATACGGTACAAGTCTAAAAAGAGAAAAACCACCCTTTGTACCATACTTCATAGAGTTGAGGCTAAAAGTTTTGATCTTCGCTTTTTCCTCTTTTACAATCGTTTTAAGATCTAGCTCTTCAATAGGGGCTTCATTAATTGGCTCATCATCATAAAGTTCATACTTGTCATCGATCTCATCAAGTAGATCACGTTTCTCTTCATATTTACCTGATTCAAGATCTTTATTGACCATATTTCTATACGCAAACGATGAACCCAGAATGATCAAGAAAGAGCTAAAAAAAGCCACTTCTATGTTTAAAAATGCCTCTTTAGAGATCAAGAAAGCTAAAAGGATTAGCCCCTGAGAGATCAAAACAAGACTAATAGTTTTTCTCACCATAGTCCTCATCATCGTCATCTTTGTCAAAATGAGGCTTCATACGCTCACTTCTCTCTTTTGCCAACTCTTCAAACTCTTTGTACTGTTTAGAGTATGCTTTGTAAACATTCAGTATTGCCGCAGCTACACCGATAAATACACCGATAAACATAGTCCAGCCTGCACCAGTCCAGCGTTGTAATAACCAGCCGATACCGACACCCATAAGTACGGCAACTACGATCGAGATCCCTAAAGAAAGGTGATCTGCCGCTTCAATTAACGGTTTAAAACGAGGTTGTTCCTCTTGATTTTGTTTATCCATTTGTAATCTCTTTTAGTACTTTTTCACTAGCTTTTATAGTGTCTTCGATCATTTGATCCGTAATCGCTGTTGATATAAAGCCTGTCTCATACAGTGAACAAGCAAAGTAATACCCTTCTTTTAACATCCCTGCATGGAACGCAGCAAAAAGTTCAGCATCTGTTTTAGTAGCATCATTGAAGTTTTTAACAGGGTTTTCATTAAAGAAAAAACCAAACATACTTCCGCGTGTATCAATCTGCATTGGCACACCACACTCATCAGCTGCTGCTTTCATACCTTCTACAAGTCTTTTTGCTCTAGTGTTGAGAACATCTATTACTCTGCCGTTTTGTTTTAACTTTGAAAGCGCTGCGTATCCTGCTGCCATAGCAACAGGGTTACCGCTTAATGTCCCCGCTTGATAAACTGGACCTTCCGGGCTTAGTTTTGCCATAATCTCAGCTCTTGCACCGAATGCTCCAACAGGCATACCGCCGCCGATCACTTTTCCAAGTGTAACGATGTCAGGTTTTACGCCCGTAATCGACTCTGCACCGTTTAGTGTAGCTCTGAAACCTGACATAACTTCATCGAAGATTAGCAATGTACCGTTTGCATCACACAATTCACGAAGTTCATGTAAGAACTCTTTATCAGCTGGAACTAGTCCCATGTTTCCGGCAATTGGTTCAATGATAACACAAGCAATGTTATTTGAATCTGCAAAACATTTTTTTACGCTTTCAATGTTGTTGTACTCGGCTAAAAGCGTGTGTTTTGTAAAGTCAGCCGGAACACCAGGTGAACTTGGAGATCCAAAAGTTGCAGCACCGCTTCCAGCTTCAACTAAAAGTGAATCACTATGCCCGTGATAACAACCAGTAAACTTTACAATATCATCTCTATTTGTAAAACCGCGTGCTAGACGGATTGCACTCATAACAGCTTCGGTTCCGCTGCTTACAAATCTTACTTTATCGATTGAATCAAACAAACCAACAACAAGTTTTGCAAGTTCCGTCTCTGCTTGAGTCGGCGCTCCAAAACTCAGACCGTGTTTTACTGCCTCAATTACTGCCGCTTCTATGCTCTCATCTCTGTGACCGAAAATTAACGGTCCCCAGCTTTGCACATAATCAACATACTTGTTTCCATCTACATCTTTTAAATACGCACCCTCACCTTCTGTGATAAATATTGGTGTCCCTCCAACACTTTTAAACGCACGAACCGGAGAATTTACACCACCCGGTATAAGTTCCTGTGCTTCTTCAAATGCTTTTTTAGATGTTTCTGTACCCATTTACAATTGCCTTTTATAAATATTTTTGCTTATTATATCGAAGTTGTATTAATATTGATTTGCTATAATCGTGCCAAAATTAATAACCATGGAACTTTTTTGAATAGATCGACTTTTGCACTCTTTGTTGCCATTCTTATTCACTTACTCATATTTTTATTCTTATGGATTGCAGTACACTACGTTCCTGACGTAAAAAAGACACAGTCAAAAGAGGAAAGAAAGATCAAAATTTCTTTGAAAGAACTTCCTAAAAAACATAAAGAATCAGGACTTACAAAACAAAAAACTCCCGAACCAAAAATGGCTCCCCCTATGCCTAAAGGCTCACAGCTAAAAGAGATAGTTAAACAGCCTCCTGTAAAATATGAACCGAAGCAGCCCCCAAAACCAACAAAACTGAATAAACCTAAAAAGGTGGAAGAAAAAGTCAAGAAAAAAGAACCTAAAATTGAACCTTTACCACCTAAAAAACCATATATTCCTCTTTTTACAAAACAAGAAGATCTCAATAAGACAGAAGAGATTGTAAAAGAAAAACCAAAAGATGCTCTTTCATGGATGTATGAAGACAAATCAAAATATGAGAAAAAACAGAAACAAAAAAGCTATTCAGACGGTGGAAACATCTCTCAAGACATTAAAGAACTTTACGGTGAGGAATTCGGTAAACTCTCTCCTGGACAGCAAAAATATATCTTAGACAACCAAGAGATTATGAGACGTATAACACAACAAGTCCTTAACCGTGTTGCTCGTGTAAACATCCCTCGAGATCTAAACGTAAACCGTTACAATGTTGTACAGTTTTATCTCCATCCAAATGGTGATATAAGTGATTTTAAATTTTTATCTAAGAGCGGTTATTACATCCTTGATGATACGACAAAAGAAACTATTGAGTATGCTTACAGCAAGTACCCTCGTCCCAAAGAAAAAACACTTATTCGCTACAATGTATACTATCATCTAGCAAATTATTAAAAGATTGAAATACCCGTCTTTGTTGTAAAGAGTTCCAGTGCTTTTGTACCTACAAGTGAATTGCCTTGAGCATTCAAACCTGGGGACCATACAGCAATACCCATTATATTAGGCAGTACGGCTACAATACCTCCTCCAACACCACTTTTTCCAGGAAGTCCTACATGAAAAGCAAAATCGCCTGAAGCATCGTAATGCCCACAAGTAAGCATTACGGCATTCACCCTTTTAGCTTGTTGCGGCGTAATGTAAGTTTTACCGTTAATCGGATCTTTTCCATAATTAGACAAAAACAACATAGCACGCGAAAGCATTGCTGTATTCATTTCAATAGCACAGTGCTTAAAGTATGTTTTGACAACCTCTTCAACACAGTTGTCAAAGTTATTAAAACTTTTCATCAGATTTGCTAAGGCCATATTTCTAAATCCGTGCTCCATCTCTGAAGCAGCCACCCTTTCACTAAAGCCAATACTCTCATCATCTGCAATTGATCGGATAAATCTGAGTACCTCTGAAATTGTTATTTCACAGCTGCCATAGTGACTCACAAGAGCATCTGTAACATTCACGGCACCTGCGTTTATAAAAGGATTACGTGGCTTGCCATGTTCATATTCAAGTTGTACTAACGAATTAAAAGGATTACCTGAAGGTTCAACTCCAATACGATCATACATATGTGTACCGTAAGCCTTCAAAGATAATATAAATGTAAAAACTTTGGAGATACTTTGTATGGAAAAAAGTGTTTGAGAATCCCCGACATGGTACTGAGTTCCGTCAGAAAGTGTTATTGATAAGGCAAAATGTTCCGGACTAACTTCTGAGAGTGCTGGAATATAATCAGCCACTTTACCTTTATGTAGTAGTGGTTTAATCTCTTCGGCTATCTCTTCCAATATTTTTTGATAATCCATCATTTACTCCTCAGCCAGCTTTGAATATTTTATAAAGAGATCTTGTGCATGTTGTTCTGCAGCATTTAGAAACTCTTCTGCCGTCGTGGCATCTGCTTGATGTACCATGGAAAAGCGTGTCTCATTATACATATACTCTTTTACAGGAATTTTCGGCCCTTTATAATCCAAATGCATAGGATTTTTTCCCTCTTTTATAAGTTCCGGATTATATCTGAACATTGGCCACAGTCCGCAATCTACTGCCAATTTTTGCTGATCCATTCCAAATTTTAGATCGTATCCATGGGCTATACAGTGAGAATATGCAATGATAATAGAAACACCTTCATAGGCTTCTGCTTCAGTGAATGCTTTTAAAGTTTGAGAATAATTTGCACCCATCGCTACACGACTTACATATACATTTTCATATGACATGGCCATCAGTGCCAAATCTTTTGCATTTGAAGGTTTTCCACTGGCTGCAAACTTAGCAACCGCACCCTCAGGTGTTGCTTTTGATTGTTGTCCACCCGTATTTGAGTACACTTGCGTATCAAGAACTAAAATATTGACATTTTTTCCACTTGCTAAAACATGGTCAAGACCACCGTAACCAATATCGTACGCCCAACCGTCACCACCTATAATCCATACTGATTTTTTCACTAGATAATCAGCAAGACTTAACAGATCACAAGCATTATCATCTTCCGCTTCAAGTACTTTCAGTATATTTTTGAGTTCTTGGACACGTGCACGTTGAGCAAAAATCTCCTCTTCGGTGCTCTGCTGTGCATTTAAAATTTCATCACTCAAGTCCTCACCCACTTTTTGACGAAGCTCCTGCAATAGCTCTTTTGCTTGAACTTCATGTTTGTCTATTGTCAAACGAAAACCAAGTCCGAATTCCGCATTGTCTTCAAAGAGTGAGTTTGACCATGCAGGACCAAGCCCGTCTTTATTTTTTGCCCAAGGGGTTGTAGGAAGGTTTCCTCCGTAGATCGAAGAACATCCAGTAGCATTGGCAACAATCATACGATCACCGAAAAGCTGAGTTGCTAGTTTAATGTACGGTGTTTCTCCACATCCCGGACATGCACCTGAAAACTCAAATAAAGGCTGTAAAAACTGACTCTCCTTTACTTTGGCATGATTAAGTTTATTGCGATCAAACTCTGGTAAATTTAAAAAGTATTCCCAGTTAATTTCCTCTTGAACTTTATCAATCTGATCCATCGGTGTCATATTAATCGCTTTTAGACCCTCTTGCTCTTTATTCTCCCCTATACATACTTCTGTACATAAAGAACATCCCGTACAGTCTTCAGCCGAAACCTGTAGTGTAAAGCTTCCATTTTCAAGATAACTTTTCCCCTTGGTTTTTACTGCTTTAAAACTTTCAGGTAAATCAATTAGGTCTGAATCATCCACCAATTTTGCCCTGATAACGGCGTGAGGGCATACAAGCACACATTCATTACATTGGACACAACTTGAAGGGTCCCATACAGGAATCTCCAGGGCGATATCCCGTTTTTCAAACTGTGTCGTAGAACTTGGCCATGTACCGTCAGCCGGAATCATACTTACAGGAAGGGCATCCCCTTCCCCTTCAATAATTTTTGAAGTCACATCAGCTACAAACTTGCTTATTTTGCCTTTTACAGGTGAATTAAATTCCCGTTTTCCAGTGGCTTCTTTTGGCAGTTGAACTTCAAATAGATGTGAAAGTGCATGATCAACCGCTTTAAAATTCAACTCAACCAACTCTTTACTTTTCTTACCGTAACTTTTCTCTATATATTTTTTAATCTGCTTGATTGCTTCATCAGGCTCAAGAACTCCAGAGATTGCAAAAAAGCAGGTTTGCATAACAGTATTAATCCGTCTGTTCATCCCGCTTTCTCTGGCTACTTTGTACCCATCAACTATATAGAATTTTATATTTTTCTCAATCATCTCCTGCTGAATTGAACGTGGAAGATGAGCCCATACATGCTCTTTGTCAAAAGGGGTATTTAGTAAAAAGACAGCACCCTCTTTTGCATGTTGCAAAATATCAAATTTCTCCATAAATACACTTTGATGACATGCTACAAAGTCTGCTTTGTCAATTAAATAGGTAGAGCGTATTGGATAGGGACCAAAACGAAGATGGGAAGTTGTCATAGAACCAGATTTTTTTGAATCATATACAAAATACCCTTGAGCATAATTAGAAGTTTGCGTACCTATAATTTTAATCGAGTTTTTATTTGCCCCGACAGTACCATCAGAACCAAGTCCGAAAAATATAGCTTCAAATGTATCATTTTTAGGGAGTGTAAAACTTGGATCATATTCAAGTGATGTATGTGTCACATCATCATAAATCCCTACCGTAAAATGGATCTTCGGTTTCTCTTTTTTAAGTTCATCGAATACTGCTTTTATCATAGCAGGAGTAAACTCTTTAGATGAAAGCCCATAGCGTCCACCTATTACAAAAGGTGTATCAAAAGCTAAACTACCCTCTTCTTTTGCCTCATTAAGTGCACTTACCACATCAAGATAAAGTGGTTCACCGACAGAACCAGCTTCTTTTGTACGATCTAGTACCGCAATTGATTTAAGAGTTTTTGGTAAAGCCGACAAAAAATGCTCTATTGAAAAAGGTCTGTAAAGGTGCACTTTAAGTATCCCTACTTTCTCACCGAGCTGATTGAGATACTCAACTGTTTCATGGACAGCTTCGGCACCTGAGCCCATCAAAATAATTATACGTTCAGCATCTTTAGCACCGATATAATCAAAAAGCTGGTATTCACGCCCTGTTAGTTTGGCAAACTCTTCCATACACTCCTGTACAATCTGCGGAGTAACTGCATAATAACTATTGACACTCTCTCTTCCTTGAAAATAAACATCCGGATTTTGTGAAGTACCGCGAATGAATGGATGATCAGGGCTAAGACCTCTTTCTCTATGAGATTGAATCAGCTTTGCATCCAGCATAGAATGAATTGTTTCATCTTCAAGTAGTTCTATCTTGTCTACTTCATGGGAAGTTCTAAAACCGTCAAAAAAATGTAAAAAAGGGATACGGGATTTCAATGTTGCAGCTTGAGAGATCAAAGTCATGTCATGAGCTTCCTGCACAGAGTTTGAACACAGCATTGCAAAGCCGGTTTGTCGTACACTCATAACATCACTATGATCGCCGAAAATAGAAAGTGCTTGAGCTGCAATAGAACGTGCAGCTATATGAAAAACAGTAGGAGTAAGTTCTCCTGCAATTTTATACATATTTGGCATCATAAGAAGTAAACCTTGAGAAGCAGTAAACGTGGTAGTAAGTGCTCCGCTTTGCAGCGCACCGTGAACTGCACCGCTTGCCCCTCCTTCACTTTGCATCTCTATAACATCAGGAACAGTTCCTAGAATATTTTTCTCTTGATGAGAGGCATAAAGATCACACAACTCACCCATTACAGATGCCGGAGTAATAGGATAAATAGCAATTACTTCATTAATTTTGTAAGCAATGCGTGCTACGGCCTCGTTTGCATCTATGGTATCATTGTGATGTTTCATAAAAACTCCTTAGAGTTTTATTTTGAAGTAAAATTCCTTAAAGTATACAAAAATTCATCTTTATTGTTATATCCTGCTATCATTTTCACGCTTTTCAGTGTTTTATAGTCTATAAAATGTGTGATAGGGGTAAATGAAATATCAAACTCTTTTGGAAAGCCACCTTTTTCTTTATTGATGATGACAGGAATATAATTTTTCATAATCATTTCGTGAACATCTTTTTTACGAAGAACATTCTCCTCAAACTTTCTACACCAAGGACAATAATTTGCTACTAATACAAGTAAAATAGGTTTTTTGAATTTTTGTGCTTTTTTTACCGCTTGATCGTAGTTTGTCTCATAACCAAGCGTAAAAAAATCATCATTTTCAAGATTTACTTTTACAATCTTTTTGTTCTCTTCCGTATACTGTTCGCTAAACCTGTCTAAAAGCACCATCAAGCCGTCTTCTAATTTATCGGCTACATCATCTATATTTTGTACTTGAATCTTTTCAACACTTTCATAGGTCATAGCAAATGTTTTTTCTTTTGAATCGATACGTAAAACCTGTTCTCCAATCACTAGTTTCATCGTAATAAAAAGTGTATTTTCAATATGTGTGCTGTTTACAAGAAGTGCCAACGCTCTTTGATCATATCCTTTATGTGCAATGCCCAGTTCATCAATAACAGTGAGCATCTCCTCTTTTGCCGTATCTTTAAACTCTTTTGGTATCTCTTGTCCAGATACTTCTACGATCGGATACACCTTTTGTACACCGCTCAGTGTATACATAGTACTAGCTGTTAGTGTTACCGCCAGACTTAACATTAAAAACAGTTTTTTCATTCTATACCTTCTAATAATTTTAATGCACCTTTGTAGATAGGCTCATCTATAAAACCGTATTCTTCATCTACAAAACCGCTGATACCCTCTTCTTGATGCATCTCAAAGAGTTTTACGATCACTTTTGCTCGTTTAATCTCCTCTTCTTTATCTACAAACACCTCGTTCGCAAGCTCTACCTGTTTTGGTGATATACACCCTTTTGCATCATATCCCATAGATTTTTCGAGCTCAATCCATTTTGTAAAAGTATCGAGATCTCTAAACTCCTGAAAGACAAAACTTACAGGTTTTACTCTTATAGATTTACAAGTGATTAAAAAATGGCTGAGCATATATTGCATCGTCGGATTTTCAAGCTGGATTAATCCTTGAGAAAGCCCCATATCTGCAAAAAGATCTAAAATTCCCATATAAAAAGTATTGACACGTTTATTAACCGACAATTCTGCCAAATTATTCCATGCTTCAGCAGTTTCAATAGAGAGATGTATCTCTATCTCATCCTGAACCAAAGCATGAACAGCACGTACCTCTTCAGCAGTTTTGATTTTTGGTATACGAATCGCATCAGGCATAAACTGGTTGAGGTATGTGATCTCATCATACCCGCCTTCATCCAAAGCATTGACACGTACTACAAGTTTTTTATCACACTTTTGCAGACGTGAAAGAAAGATTGCACATAAAGCAAGTGCAAAAGGTTTTTCCTCTTTGCTAACGCCGTCTTCAAGGTTTAACATAATACAATCTGCTTCAAGAGATTCTATTTTGGAAAGATGTTTAATGTTGTTACAAGAGAGCATCAAAGCCGAACGAAATTTTTTCGTTTTGTTAAGTTCTCTATATTTTGGTACAGCTAAACGATCTAAAGCTTCTAAATCTCTGGCTTCATAGCTCTTTATTATTTCATCTATCATCTTCTATATATTCCTAAGTGTTTTAGTATTACTTCATTTCTTATTATATCTAACGACGATAATCTTCATTGTTATTAAAGACACAATAGGAAAAATGTAAAGTACTACTTAACGTTTTTAATTATATGACAAAATAGTTAATGATTTATAAGTAAAGTTAGTTTTTTTTCTCACTTTTTTTATCGTTTCTGTGTAGATATCTGTATAGTGCCTGTACTTCACTATCTGTTAAAAAGTATCTCGGCATCCCACGTTTTCTTTTACTCAGTTCATTTGCAAATTTTTCAAAGGAGATATTATTGATTTGAGGTCCTATAAATTCTTTTTCTTTCCCCTTGTGGATATATTTTGCAATCAATAACCCTTCACCGTTTTCTCCGTGGCATTTTTGACATCCTATCCCTCTCGGGTTTTTATAAAGTGATGATGCATATTCCATCGGAGTAATAAACGTACTCTCGCAAAATAAAGAATTTGCGAGGATTAAAAAGAGTATATATTTCATTATTAGCCTAATATTATTTTAAAAAGGTATAATAACAAAAAATTTATTTATGGGGTTTAAATGCAGTTATTAGATGGTAAAGCTCTCTCAAAAAAAATAGAACAAAAAGTTAGTGATGAAGTAAAAGAATTAAAATCTACATGTGGATGTACACCAGGACTGGCTGTTGTACTAGTTGGTCAAGACCCGGCAAGTGCTGCTTATGTCAACATGAAGAAAAAAGCATGTGACAGAGTTGGTTTTTACTCTATTACTCATGAAATGCCTGAAACTATTTCTCAAGAAGCGATTGAAAAAACTATCATTGGATTAAATAACGATTCAAATGTAGATGGAATCTTAATTCAGCTTCCACTTCCAAGCCATATAGACACTACTAAACTTCTAGAACTAGTTGATCCGGCAAAAGATGTAGACGGTTTCCATCCATATAACGTTGGCCGCCTTGTAACAAACCTTGATGGTTTTGTACCATGTACGCCACTTGGTGTTATGGAACTTTTAAAAGAGTACAACATAGATGTTAAAGGTAAAAACTGTTGTGTAGTTGGAGCTTCAAACATTGTTGGAAAACCAATGGCTGCTCTGCTTTTAAATGCAGATGCTACAGTTGAAATTTGTCATATATTTACAGACGATCTTAAAAAACACACACTTAATGCAGATATCGTTTTATGCGGTGTTGGTGTAATTAACCTTATTACGGAAGATATGGTAAAAGACGATGTAATTATCGTCGATATCGGTGTAAGTAGAACAAAAGAGGGAAAACTTGTCGGTGATGTTGACTTTGAAAATGTAAGCAAAAAAAGCTCTTACATCACTCCAAGTCCTGGTGGTGTTGGACCGATGACAATTGCAATGCTTCTAAGCAATACCCTAAAAGCAGCAAAAATTAATGCTCAAAAATTAGCTGAAGCAAAATAATATGAAAAACTTCCTATTAAAAGCATATAAATTTTCTAACTCATGGACTGGAACTATCATCATAGTTCTGTTTGTAATCTTCTTTATAGCTCAAGCATTTAGAATCCCAAGCGGGAGTATGAAAGACTCTCTTTTAATCGGTGACCATCTATTTGGGAAAAAGTTTGCATACGGTATCCCAATGCCACATATCCCGTTTTTAGAAGTTTCTATTATGCCTTGGAGCAATGATCTAAAACTGATTGACGGTGACAAACCTAAACGTGGAGACATTGTTATCTTCCGTCCTCCAAAAGATGTAAAAACTCACTTTGTTAAACGTTGTGTAGCCCTCCCTGGCGATCAACTTTTTGTAGAGAACAAAGATCTTTATTTACATCCACATGAAGGTGATGAGTGGATCAAAGAAAACTATAAAGGGCATAAAATAGTTGAATTTGAAGGTAAATTATGGGTAGTTAATCCATATATGAAAGAGCATAAAGGTATTCATCATGATGATAAAATGGCTTATGACTCTTTTACTATAGTAGATCTTAACGGTCATATTAAAAGATCTATCCAAGCAGGTGAACTTAGTTCTGTTAAACCTAAGCCTGATGAGAGAATTGCTCCTACTCGTCTTTTAATCCCACCTGTTTTTAATACACCGATGATTACGGTTGAAGAAGGTCGTTATTTTATGATGGGCGATAATCGTGATCACTCAAACGACAGCCGTTTCTGGGGTTCTGTACCGTATGAAAACATTGAAGGTACACCTTGGTTCATATACTTCTCTATTGATGACAATTGGGAAATTAGATGGGATAGAATAGGTAAAACACCAACTGATCTAGAACAGTCTCCTTATATTGACAGAGCTATTAAAGAAAGAGAAGAACAAGACAAAGATTATTATGGAATTACTTGATTTTTTAAAAATTGGTGCAGCTGTATTAGCACTTGCCATTGCAATTATCGGTCATGAAATTATGCACGGTTGGGTTGCCTATATGTATGGAGACACAACTGCAAAAAATGCCGGTCGTTTAACAATCAATCCAATTTCACACATTGATCTTGTCGGGACTATTTTAGTACCTATGATGATGTACTTTCTGCCAATACTTCTTGGCGGCGACAGTGGATTTTTATTTGGCTGGGCAAAACCGGTTCCAATCAACACACTTACTGTAGTTAATCGCGGTGGTTATAATGCTGCTATGCAAGTTGATCTTGCTGGAATTGTATATAATTTCACATTAGCAGCTTTAGCGGCAATAGCTCTAACAGCAATGCATGCACCGACAACAGCTGATGGTCTAGAATATATTTTTATATATCTGCTTGCTATGCAGTTACTTATCATCAATGTGGTATTAGGAGTATTTAATCTACTTCCTATCCCACAATTTGACGGTGCACACTTTTTAGCACACCTTGCTTTAAAGTTTAGAAAAATTGAGATTGCAGAATTCTTCTATAAAAATGAGAGATATGGCATAATTATAATACTTATTATTTTGATGACGCCACTGCATCAATATCTTATCTTATGGCCGGTACAAACTATTATCGGTTTATTATTATCTTAAAAAAGGGAAAGAAAGTATGAAATTTTACATAGCAACAGACCATGCAGGAATTGATCTGAAAAACTGGACAGTTGAATTTTTAAAAGAGAAAGGTCATGAAGTTATTGACCTTGGACCGTTCTCAAAAGACAGAGTTGATTATCCTGACTATGCACACAAAGTTGCGACTAGCGTTTTAGAAGATGAAGGAAGCCAAGGGATCTTAATCTGCGGCAGCGGTATCGGTATGAGTATGGCTGCAAACCGTCATGCGGGAATCCGTGCTGCACTTTGTCACGATGCATACACTGCAATGGTGGCACGCGGTCATAACGATGCAAACATACTTTGTTTCGGAGAGAGAATCGTAGGTCTTGGCGTTGCAGAGTCTATCATTAACTCTTGGTTGGAAAGTGGTTTTGACGGTGGCAGACACTGTGGACGTGTTGAAAAAATAGAACTGTAAGGAATATATATGTTTTGGGAATGGTCACTTCTAACTATCCTCTCTCTTGTTTCGATATATCTTTTTGTAAAGATGTTTTACTTTAAAAGTATTACAAACAAAGAGCAACGTAGTAACGATCTTATGAAACTCACGCTTCAAGAAGCAGAGATACTTATAAGAAAATATCAGATTCAACTGCAACGTGCACTTGGAAATGTTGATATCTTAACGGAAGAGTTATCGAAACTGAGAAACGAGCTAAAAGTGCTCAAACAAAGAAACTCAAAACATAGACAAGAAGTTGATAGACTTAACAATAAAATTAAAGCCCTAGAGGGTCGTATAGACGCGTTACTGTAAGGATGGAAAAATGATTACTTTAAGTCAGACAGAGAAAAAAATCATTCAAAGTGCAATTAGAGATATTAAGGATTTTCCACAACCTGGAATTGTTTTTAAAGATATCACTACCCTTTTGAACAATAAAGAAGCTTATGGTGTGTTAATGAATCACCTTTACCAAAGATACAAATCGCTTCATCTTGACTATATAGCTGGAATAGACGCTCGTGGTTTTATCTTTGGTGCAGCTTTAGCACAAATGCTTGGTATTGGTTTCGTTCCTATCAGAAAAAAAGGAAAACTTCCTTATACGACTATCTCTCAAAAATACTCTCTTGAATACGGTGTTGATGAGATCGAAGTGCATATTGATGCCTTTGGAAAAGAAAAAGGTGCAAAAGTACTTGTAATTGATGATCTAATCGCAACAGGCGGTACAGCAAGTGCTGCTGCAACGCTTGTAAATCAAACAGGTGCAGAGTGTGTCGAATGTTGTTTTATTATAGGTCTAAGCTTTTTAGACGGAATAAAAAATTTAAAAGAAATTACAAACGTTTACAGCGTTATAGAGGTTAATTAATGTATATACCAACTGCTTCAAAATACGATCCAGATGAAAATGGCCACTTCGGTATCTTTGGTGGACGCTATGTTCCTGAAACACTTATGCCGGCACTTTTAAAACTTCGTGATGAATATGAAGAGATTCGTTTTAATAAAGATTTTTGGTCGGAGGTTGATTACTATTTAAAAGATTATGTAGGACGTCCTTCTCCACTATATTTTGCAGAAAACATCTCTAATGAACTTGGTGCAAAAGTTTATTTTAAACGTGAGGACCTAAACCACACAGGTGCACATAAAGTAAATAATGTTATTGCCCAAGGACTTATGGCAAAACGTTTAGGGTATAAAAAAGTTATTGCAGAAACAGGTGCTGGGCAACATGGTGTTGCAACAGCTACAATCGCAGCATTACTTGGACTAGAATGTGAAATTTTTATGGGTGCAAAAGATGTTGCACGTCAAGAGTTAAACGTATTCCGTATGAAACTACTCGGCGCTAAAGTAAATGCTGTTGAGAGTGGAAGCCGTACATTAAAAGATGCAATGAATGATGCTATTCGTCACTGGGTAACAAATGCACGTGATACATTCTATATCATCGGAACTGTAGCAGGTCCTCATCCTTATCCACTTATGGTACGTGACTTTCAGGCAATTATCGGTTGGGAAGCAAGAGCACAGATTTTAGAAAAAGAAAACCGTCTTCCTGATCACGTTATTGCATGTATAGGCGGGGGAAGCAATGCGATTGGAACGTTCCAACACTTTTTAGAAGATGAAGGTGTACAATGTATCGGTATTGAAGCCGGTGGACTTGGTATTGATGATAAAAATGGATGTTCTTTGAAAAAAGGCCGTCCGGGTGTCCTTCATGGTCAAATGAGTTATCTTCTCCAAGATGAAGATGGACAGATTCTAGAAGCACATTCTATCTCTGCAGGACTTGATTATCCTGGTATCGGTCCTGAACACGCTTTTCATAATGATAATAATAGTGTAAAATATGATTATATTACTGATGAGGAAGCACTTGATGCATTTGTATGGCTTTCTCGTAAAGAGGGAATTATCCCGGCTTTTGAATCATCTCATGCAGTAGCTTACTTAAAGAAACTGCCAGATATCAAAGATAAACTTATCATCGTTAACCTTTCAGGTCGTGGTGATAAAGATATGATCCAGGCAAAAGATATACTTAATTTTGACTAGGATCCAAAAATAGGATAACCAATATGTTAGAAAATTTCTTACATACGCCTTGGATTGAACTTGTTCTTGTCATTATTGCGGGGTTTTTAATTGGTCTTGAGATCAAAACCCATAGAAGAGGTAATGAAGCACAAAAAGAGATAGGCAGTGTAAGAACTTTTACCTTTATAGCCCTCATAGGATATATCTTTGCCAAAACAGACATGTTTTTATACATGGTTGGTTATTTGGCCATCGTAGTTCACTTTTCCATTTTTTACTATTTCAGACTCAAAGACAAATACAGCAGTATCAGTATTTTTCTCCTTTTTACTCTTGTTTACAGCTTTGGTATTGTAGTCGTCAAGTACAGCATATGGTTTTTACTCATCATTTTTGTTGTCGTCGTGTTTATCTACAATCTCAATAGACGCTTAGAACACTTTTATACAATTTTTGATGCCAATGAGGTAGAAACCTTTGCTAAACTGCTTTTGGTAAGCGGTGTAATCTTACCGTTATTGCCACATGAACAAATTGCAGACTTTATTCCAATTTCGTATTTCAAAATATGGCTGG
Organism: Sulfurimonas sp. C5; assembly: GCF_029872055.1. Lineage (NCBI taxonomy): Bacteria > Pseudomonadati > Campylobacterota > Epsilonproteobacteria > Campylobacterales > Sulfurimonadaceae > Sulfurimonas > Sulfurimonas sp. C5. The sequence continues at coordinate 427,399 of NZ_JARXNQ010000001.1, read as the reverse complement.
CTGTCGTAATAGTATCTTTATTTTCATATGTCGGTTATATACTTAAAAAATATCTCTTTCATGAAAAAGGCTATCTTTTAACTGGTATATTAGGGGGTATCTACTCCAGTACTGCAACAACAGTAGTTTTGGCAAAAAAAGCATCTGATAATTCTACGCCATATCTTTTTACATCAGCCATTGTAATAGCGACGACTTTGATGTATTTTAGACTTATAGGTATAGCCTTTGCATTTAATGTAAATATTGCTTATAAACTTATCCTGCCCTACTCTTTACTCGTACTGCTGAGTATCATTATCGTTGCTGTTTTATACCATCGTTCAAGAAATGACAAAAGTAAAATAGTAGAAGAAAACGGAGATAAAAACCCCCTAGAGTTAAGTACAGCCTTTTTCTTTGCTATACTTTTCTTACTAATGGTTACGGTAACTCACTTTGTTCTTAATACTTATGGAGAAATGGGATTAAATATGTTATCGTTTATCGTTGGTTTTACCGACACTGATCCTTTTGTTTTATCTATATTGTCTTCAAAATTCGACATCAGTATTGACAGTGCGGCGACAGCAATTTTAATTGCATCTGGAAGTAACAATATTCTAAAAGCATTTTCTGCATATATATTTGCTAAAAATAAAACAGGAATTATGAGTGCATCTATACTTATTTTATTAGGTGCTTTAACTATTATTTCAGGATTTATAATATAAAAATCTATCTATAAAAGGAAAAAAATGAAAATTGAATTAGTAACACAAATCAAATCAGATGTACATGTAGAGTTCATGACAAAAAAAGATGTTGCAAAACATCAATTTAAAAAGATACTCAATAAAGCAAACTTTGAAGCTGCTCAAGACAGCGTATGTTTTTTATATGATCAAGATCTCTTACTTGTGGGTACAGAAGATCAAAGTCCTGAAAACATCAGAACTGCTACTGCAAGTGCTATCAAAACACTTAAAGCATCCAATGTAAAATCTGCATCGTTTAATGTAGAAAAAGAGTGTATGAAAGCTATTGTTGAAGGTCTTATTTTGGGTGGTTATGAATTTAACAGATATAAATCTGAACCTAAAAAAACGGCTTTAAAAAGAGTGGACCTTGTGTGTAAGGATATAAAAGCTCTTATGAAAGATTTTGAAGAAGCGGTAATTATTGCAGAAGCGACATGTTTTACACGTGATATCGTTAACACTATTCCTGAAGATATCCATCCTGAAACATTGGCAGAATTAGCTCGTAACCTTGCAAAAGAAAATACTCTGGAATGTACTATCTTAGGGGAAAAAGCACTTAAAAAAGAAAAATGTGGAGCTATGCTGGCAGTTGGTCGTGCATCTCGCCACGAATCTCAACTTATCCACCTTGCTTATAAACCGAAGAAAAAAGCTAAAAAAGTTATAACACTTGTAGGAAAAGGTTTAACGTATGACTCTGGTGGGCTTAGTCTTAAACCGGGTACTTCCATGGTAACTATGAAAATGGATAAAGCCGGAGCTTGTGCAGTTCTTGGTATTATCAAGGCAATCAGTGAGTTGAAACTTGATGTTGAAGTACATGCTTTTGTAGGCGCAGTTGAAAATATGATCGGCGGTGATGCTTATAAACCTGACGATGTACTGGTAAGTAGAAGCGGAAAAACAATTGAAGTAAGAAATACTGATGCTGAAGGACGTTTAGTACTTGTAGATGTTTTAGATTATGCTCAAGAGAAAGTAAAAGCTGACTATATCTTTGACTTTGCGACACTTACAGGTGCTTGTATGGTAGCTCTTGGACAATATACTACAGGTGTTATGGGTAATTCACATGAATTAAAACACAAGCTATATGAAGCTGCTAACAATTCTGGAGAATTGATCGGAACTCTTCCGTTTAACAAACACCTGAAAAAACAGCTAAAAAGTGAGATTGCAGATATCTGTAATATCTCTAATAAACCTTACGGTGGTGCTATTACGGCTGGATTATTCCTAGATAACTTCATTAAAGAGGAAAACAAAGAGAAATGGCTGCATTTTGACATTGCGGGAAGTGCATATACAGAATCGCCATGGGATGTACATACTTACGGCGGAACAGGTGCCGGTGTAAGAATGATGAGTGAGTTTATAAAATCACTCTAATATAGCAGATGGAAGTACTAAACTTCCATCTCACTCGCTAAAGTTTTTGCATGTTGCAGAGCCCTTGGGAAAGTCTTGTGCATATTCCCCTCTCCAATAATACTTACAATTTTATTTTTATCCAGATCACTAAATACTTCATCATTCGTTCCGGAAGTTAAAATCGTCGTACCATTTTCTCTTAAAAGCGATAATGTCTCTTTAAAATTATGTAATGCCGTTGCATCAATAAAATTAACGTAACGCATACGAAGGATCAAAATATCACAAGCCACACCACTCTCTTGAATCTGTTGGGCATACTGTTTTGCCGAAGCAAAAAATAGAGGACCTCCAATTTCATATACGGCAATACAAGATGGTAAACTGGCATAATTATCTATATCATCCGGGTCATCACTCTGAACAAATTTTTTACCGTCTACATTAGCCATACGTTTCATAAATAAAAGTGCAGCCAGAACAATACCTATCTGAATTGCAACAGTAAGGTCAACAATAACCGTTAATAAAAACGTTGTTAAAAGAATAATATAGTCATATGGTGAACCTCTTAAAATAGAGAAGAATGATTTGTACTCACTCATATTAAACGACACTACAATTAGTATCCCAGCTAAGACTGCCATAGGGATTAATTTTGCGTAATCTATAAAAAACAGCATAATAAACAATAGAACAATAGCATGTGTCATCCCTGCTATTGGTGTACGTCCACCATTTTTTACATTTGTTGCCGTTCTAGCAATTGCACCTGTTGCAGCAATTCCTCCAAAAAAAGGTGTAACTATGTTTGCAACACCTTGTGCAATAAGCTCTGTATTTGATCTGTGTTTACATCCTATCATACCATCAGCCACAACAGCAGATAAAAGTGATTCTACCCCACCTAAGAGGGCTATAACAAAAGCAGGCACAATATATGTCGTTAAATTACTCCATTCAAAATGTGGTAATGAGATCTGAATATCTCCATTGATATTTCCAAAAAATGTTTCAATTGTTGTAACAGGAAACTCAAACACACTTACTACTACTGTAAGTACAATGATTGCAATAAATGCGCCCGGAATTTTAGTTGTAATATGCTTTGAATATATAGTAATCAGTATTGTTACAATTGTTATAGCAAGAGCGTAGATATTTAAAGTATCTAAGTTTTGAAAATACGCAGCCCATTTAGAAAAAAAGTCAGACGGTAAATTTTCTATGTTTAAACCAAGTGCATCTTTAATTTGTGTAGAGAAAATCACAACAGCGATTCCACTTGTAAAACCTACTATCAAAGGTTGAGGGAAATAGCGTAATAAACTGCCAAACCGTAAAACACCAAAAAGAATAAGGATAATTCCCGCCATAATTGTCGAGATCAAAAGCCCATCATACCCGTATTCTTGAACTATTGCATAAAGTATAACAATAAATGCACCGGTAGGACCACCAATCTGAACTCTGCTCCCGCCTAAAAACGAGATCAAGAATCCTGCTACAACTGCGGTAATGATACCTTTTTCCGGTGAAACTCCTGAAGCTACAGCAAAAGCAATGGCAAGCGGTAGAGCTACAATTCCTACAATGACACCTGCCATCATATCTGCAAAAATCTGTTCTTTGGGGATGCCTTGTTTTAAAAGCGTAAAGAATTTTGGAGCAAATAGATTTGCCACTATATAATTCTCCTAATAAAAGATAGAGCGAATTATATAGTAAAAATTATTAAAAGTTATTATTTTTCAATTTCTCTTTGCAAGTGAGATTCAACCGATTTTATTTTAGTTGTAAGTCTGTTTTTGTCACTGTGTCTAATATCAAACTTCAAAGAGCTATATACTCTTTCACAATCTTTTACTTGTTCATATGCAAGTTCAATAACATCTAAAGCTTCTCTCATCGTTTCAGTCTCTACAATAGTACCCATTGGTGTGAGTTTATAAGTCACTCCACTCTTGTCAATTGCATCAATAATCTTTGCTACTTGTTTTGAAACCGATGCACCTTCACGGCAATTATCACTTGTTGGAAACATTGCAAATTCCAGAAGTACACTCATATATTATTCCTTCAAATTTTTTGTGCCACTATAACACAGATAGATTAAAATATTTTTCAAAAAATAAATTAAATCCCAAGAGGACAATAGGTATGTTGTTCCCTTAATAATTTTACAAAAGAATCTGCATCCAAAGCTTTTGAACAGTAAAAACCTTGAAAAAAGTCACATCGCTGCTCTAGTAAAAACATATATTGTCCATGAGTCTCTACACCTTCTGCAACAACTTTTAAATCAAACCTTTTTGCTATATTTAGAATAGTTTCAACCAACTCTTTATCTTCTGGATCTTCTTCTATGTCTTTTATAAACTCTCTGTCAATTTTCAGCGTAGAAAATGGTAACTGTTTCAAATAAGAGAGTGATGAATACCCTGTTCCAAAATCATCAATAGATAATCTTATTCCAAGATTTCGAAGTTCATACATCTTTTCTTTTGCCTGTTCAAAATCATTTATAACAAGTGATTCAACAAGCTCTACTTCTACATCTTCAGGTTTTATATTACTTTTTTTCATCGCTTCTTTAAGGTTTTCAATAAAATCTGCGCAATTAAACTGTCGTATACTCACGTTAATAGCAATTTTTTCTAAAGTGGTCTCATTAGCAAACTGTTTTTTCCATACTACAAACTCTTCAAAAGCTTTTTGCATTACAAAATTTCCTATCTGTATAATTAACATACTCTCTTCTGCTATGGATATATATTCTTCCGGAGACACATCAGCAAACTCTTTTGAGTTCCAACGAAGCAGAGCTTCTGCACCGATGACTTTTCCACTTATTACCTCTACTATAGGTTGATAATATACTTGTAATTCCCCGTTATGCAGACTATTTTTTAAACCGTTTTCAAGATCGAGTCTTCTTTTGATCCAACTATCCATCTGTTTTTCATAAAAACGACTTACCCCTCTTCCATCTTTTTTCGCTTGGTACATAGCTAAATCTGCATGTTTTAAAATATCCTCAGCAGTTTCATCTACAGAGTTAACCAATGATATACCTATACTTGTAGAGATATTAAATTGATGCCCGTCAATCATTATAGTTGCTTCAAGAGCATCATATATTTTTTTAGCAACTAGTTCAGCTTTTCTTGCCGCCATTTTTCGATCTAAAGATAGGTCAGGCAATAAGATTACAAACTCGTCGCCTCCTAAACGGGCTACAATATCTTGTGTACGAATTATCCTTTCTAATACTTGTGCAACTTTAATGAGTAGCTTATCACCAATATCATGTCCTAGTGAGTCATTAATGTGTTTAAAATGGTCTAAGTCTAAAAATAATACGGCAAAAATAATATTATGTCGTTGATAACGGAGCACTTCATGTTTTATTTGTTCATGCAGCATTAAACGATTTGGAATATCAGTTAATATGTCATATTTTGCCTGCCTTTCTATTTTCTGTTGAGCTTCCATCTTCTCTGTCACATTATTGACAATACCAATCCCTCCCATCACTTTTCCTTCAGCGTTACGCATAGGAGAAGTTTGCAAGTTTATATAAATGTCTTTTTTCAAAGAATTTAATATAAACTTTCCATCATATAAGCCATTCCTGTTTTCAAGAACAGTTTGAAGTGCTGGTAAAATTCTGCGATCAAGAATATTATGTAAATCCAAACCTATTAATTTATCTCTTGGTATTTTGAAAAAATCTATAAGTTTCTGATTGACTTCTCTAATTATTAAATGCTCATCATAAAAGAAAAACCCTACAGGTGCACCTTTAAAAATAACTTCAAAACGTTCTTCAGAAACACTAAATTTTTCTTTCTCTTCTTCATACAATTGATTCATTTTAAAAAATTCTTGGTAATTTGTATAAAACTTGTTGCCAATTCCTATTAAAAGCCCCGTATATAAACTAAGTAATATTCCCATTGCTGTATATAGTTGTGTGTTTTGTAAAAAAAGTACAATAATTAGCGGACCTAAAAACATAATCAGATAAATTCGTATAGCCCTTGGAAATGATGAGAATGAACTCATAGCCCCTGCACTTAAAGCTGTATACAAAATTATAATTGCTGCTTGAACCATGTAATTTTGATTGGGAAAGAATAAAACAGGAGGAATACTCCATATAATATTTGAGATAATCAGTGTATTGAAAAACTTTTTTCTCCACTTTTGCCGTGAATAGCGCATTGGATTGGTTTGATAACTCTTTGCCATTAAGTATCTGTATAAAGAGATTGTAAAAACAAATTCAATCCAAATTCCAAGCTGAATACTGTTTACATACGGATACAAAATAAATGCTAAAACAATAGCATTCATAAAAGTAAAGAGTGATGAACTTTTTAGTTGCTTATATGCAATGTCGACAAGCTGTGTATAAAAAACCTCTTTTTCATCCATCATATTTTCTTCCTCTAAAAATCACTTTATGACTTTTTTTAAAAATTTCAATAATTCTACTTTTGCCTTCTCTATTTCAGTTGTATAATATCCCTGAAAAAACTTATAATCTTTCTTTGTAAACTTTTTCTTCTTACTTTTGATTAGTTTTAATCGAGTTACATTGTCTTGTAAGTTGCCAAACAAATCCTGCATTACTTTAAATTCATCCAGTTTTTCTAAAAAGTCTGTACTATGTGTGAAATGTTGATAATAAAATTCTGATGCATAACGTAGCAGTTTCAGTTCTTTTCGTAACTCATGCAACTCTTCAAAATCACCCTCTTTATCTATTGCAGCATATTCATCTAAAAACTTTTTATATAAAATTTGTAGTACTCTAAAGGCACTCTCATTCTCTATATCATTTACAGCATACATTTGTGTATTCACTAATGTACGAAGTTTAGAAAAACTTTTTTTATGCTCTTTACTGCGAAGAAGTGCATTTAAGAGTTTTTTTCTTTTTAAATAAAACGTATTGTATAAGGTGATTTTTGCTTCTTGGTCACAAGAAAGTTGTTGAATTTGAATTAAAAAAAGATCCAGATCTCGAATTATGGATGTTGGATGTAAAAGTTTTTTCAAAAACTTCTGCATCTTTTTTTTCTGCTTTTGCTCATATAGGTATCCATAGGCATATAAATATGCCTCCATTTTACGAATAGCTATACGATACTTATGTAAAACTTCGCTGTCACTTTCAAGACTTAGCTTGTTATAGAGTTTTGCAAGTACTAGGAGATTTTTTTGAAAGCCATCTTCGATTTTCATATCTCTTCTCCATATACCTAAATACTTATCTTACTTGAATTTTTCGATCAACTCATTCACTTGTAACGGTTCAGAAAAGAAAAATCCTTGTCCAATGTCACATCTATTTTGTCTTAAAAACTCTTCTTGTTCTTTTGTTTCTATCCCCTCTGCAACTACTGAATAATTTAATGTTTTAGCAAGTACTATAATCGCTTTTACTATTGCATTGTCTGAACTTTTCTGACTAATGTCATCTATAAAAGATTTGTCAATTTTAATCGTATCGATAGGGAGCTGTTTTAAATAAGACATAGATGAATATCCCGTACCAAAATCATCTATTGACACTTTAAAACCTTCTAGTCTGAAGCTTTGTAAGTTTTTAATATTACTTTCCGTATTATCCATTAAGAAACGTTCTGTAATTTCTATCTCTACTTCTGAAGGATCCATTTCGTAACGTTTGACTATAGAGAGTAAAGCTTCCAATAAGCCAGGTTCTCTAAACTGAATACTAGAAACATTTATTGCAACTCTTTGTAAACTGAGACCTGCTTTTTGCATCTCTTTAAATCGTTTACATGACTCTTCAAAAATAAAATATCCTAGCTCAACAATAAAGCCGTTATCTTCAGCAATTGGTATGAATTTTTCAGGCGAAACAACACCCAGTTTTTCATTTTCCCAACGCACAAGTGCTTCAACAGATATAATTTCCCTATTTGCTATGCTGTATTGAGGCTGAAATACCATCGTAATCTCATTATTATCCAAAGCATTGTGAAGTGCCGTATCGATTATTAGTCTCTCTTCCGTTTGTAAAGAGAGTTGGTCCGTATAAAAACAGAAATTATTTTTTCCACTGTCTTTTGCAGAGTACATTGCACTGTCTGCATTTTTAATTAATGATTTTGTATCATCACCGTTTTCCGGATACATTGAAATACCTACACTTGCAGTAATTGAAAAAGAATGGTGTTTTACATTGATAGGTGCTTTAAGTTCATCAATAATCTTTCGCGCAACCGTTGCAACTAAACTTTCTGATGCCACATCGTGTAAAATAACAACAAATTCATCACCGCCCCAGCGTGCTATAAAATCACTCTCACGTAATATGTGTTTCAACCTTTTACTTACATGGATTAGAACCTGGTCCCCTATATCGTGTCCTAAAGTATCATTAATAATTTTAAATCTGTCAAGGTCAATAAAAAGTACTGCAAATTTTTCTTTATTTCTTTTTGCCATCAGTAATGCATTAGATAAAAACTCTTCAAAACTCACTCTATTATAGAGAGATGTTAAAGGATCATGGTATGCAAGATAATCCGCTTTTGCTTCCGATGTTTCAATAGCTCTTAGGTCCGTTTGTACAGCTGTGTAATTTACAATGCGCTTGGACTGGTCTCTTACTGCCTTAATTGTAACCCAAACAGGAAGTATATCCCCATCTTTTGTAGTATTGACTATTTTCCCTTTAAAAACATCTTTGTGATCTATTTCATCCCACATACGTTGATAAAAATTTGTGTCTTGAATCCCTGAGTGTAAAATACTTAAATCTTTACCCAGAACCTCATCTATTGTATAACCGTACATCTTTGTAAAAGCCTGATTTACAGAAACCACATTTGCGTTTGCATCTGCTATGATAATAGCTTCTTCAGTATTTTCAAATACACTTGCCGCTTGTCTTAAAATATTATTTTGTTCAATATATTTTGTAATATCAAGTTTAATTGCAAGATAATTTATCAGTTTTTTGTTAAGAAAAACAGGCATAATGGAAGCTCTTTCATAAAATAAAGAACCATCTTTGCGTCTGTTAATTAATTCCCCTTCCCAGCTTTCTCCGCGCTCTAGTTTTTTATACATCTCTTTGTAAATGCGTTCATCCTGAAGATTTGATTTTAGTATACGAGGATTTTTGCCCAAAACCTCTTCTTCTGTATATCCTGTTGTTTTTTCAAAAACTTCATTGACAAAGACAATATTTTTATCAGAATCAGTCATCATAACGGAGTTGTCACTATGTTGTATTGCATAATTAAAAGCACGTAACTCTTTTTGATTTTTATTTGAACGAAGATACAGGAAAAATAAAATTATCGAGATAACTATAGTGGCAATAAAAAAGAATGTAGCTATCAGTTGTTGTCCAAGGATATAATAATCATATCTATTATGAAGATACAATTTAAGACTATGAAGATGCTTATCTATTGTACTTTCTTTAATTGTATTTGATATTTGTCTAAATGAAGATATGGTATCCAGTGAAACTTTCGATTGCTTATAAAAGTTTTCAATTAAAAGATTTTTATTTTTTCTCATCACGTGATGAATATCATCTAACTTGTTTTCAACATATTCTCTTTCAATGTAATTCCCTCTGCTATATTGAAACAGTAAAAAAAGTGTTTCATTTACAATACTTTTTGTATTTGCAGAAATATCTTTTGATTCAGAAATACTTCTTTGTAGATCAAAAAGAAAATGGTAACCGCTTAAAAGTGATGAATTCAATGATTTATAATACTCAAGATCGTTTACTTTTTCTTCAAATAACTTTCGTATCCATTCCAACTGTGTCAATAAGGCATCTTCTTCGGGATGATGTGCTTTAACAGTTTCTTGCAGTTTAATAAATAAAGATCTAAATTTTTCTATATCTTGATTAATTTGGTAATAATTAACCAGCTCATTTTGAGAACTTGCAAAGTCATCAAACCCTTTGTTTAATAACTGCATATTAACAATACGGTCATGGTTATTATGATAATTTTCAACACCCTCTTGAATTTTATACATAGAATAAAAAATGAATAACAATAAAAAAACAAACAAAACCAACAATATACTGATAAAGTCAATATGTCTTAATGTTTTCATTTATTTAATCCATCTTCTGCCGGCAGTTCACCATTTAACGATTTTAAAAATAAAACTATCTTGTTTATCTCATCTTTGGTGATTTTACGTCCAAGCTGATATTGAGACATAATCGATACGGCTTCTTTTAAATCTTTAGTACGACCGTCATGAAAGTACGGTGCTGTTTTTTCTACATTGCGAAGAGAAGGAACTTTAAAATAATATTTATCTCTTTCATTATGGGTGATATTATAACGTCCTAAATCAGTACTGTTACTATCTTGATAGATCCCAAATTTGTTATAAGAATTTCCACCTAAATTTATCCCCTGATGGCAGGCTATACACCCTTTTGTTTTAAAAAGTTCATACCCCTCTTTTTCCTCTTTAGTTAAGATATTGAGATTTCCTTTCAGGTACAAATCAAAAGGAGCATTTGGTGTAATTAAAGTTTTTTCATATTCTGCGATCGCATCACCGATATTTTCCTTTGTTACACCTTCTTTATATATAGCTTCAAATTCTGATTTATATGCACTGCTGTTTAACTCCATTATCAACTTATCTAAATTATGTGCCATCTCTACAGGATTTTCAATCGGACCCAATGCCTGTTCCTGTAAAGTTCCTGCACGTCCATCCCAAAATTGCTTAAAATTAAATACAGCATTATATACTGTAGGGGCATTCCTTGAACCTGTTTGTCCGTTTACCCCTATAGAAACAGCTAAATGATCAACACCACCATTATCTAATTGATGACAAGTAGCACAACTAATTGTATTGTCTTTAGAAAGTTTGGTATCAAAAAACAATGCTTTTCCTAAAGCAACTTTTTCTTCATCAACATTTATGGTAGTCGGTATGGGTGTGATTAAATCTGCTGCACATAATACAGTCTGAAATAACAAATACAGTGTAAATTTATTCATAATTTAGATTATAGCAAAACTCTTATAATTTAATGAATATAATTATTTTATTTTCATCATATAAGTAGTTTCCCAGTGTATACATATTTTGTTTGACAGCTGTTATTTCAACAAGCCATATTTATATTCCGAGTTTTGCCTCTAATTCTGCTACGTTTTGACGTGTTTTTATCACACTGTCGGGATTTAAACTGATTGAATCAATTCCAAGCTTCACTAAGTACTCAGCCATCTCAGGATAATCTGATGGTGCCTGCCCACATATACCGCTGTGACGATTATTTCTTTTAGAACCTTCTACAGCAAGCTCAATCATTTTGAGTACCCCTTCGTCTCTCTCATCATAATCAAAAGCAACAATCTCAGAATCACGGTCCACGCCTAAAGTGAGTTGTGTCAAGTCATTACTCCCTATACTAAAACCGTCAAAACTTTTACTAAAGCCGTCTATGCTCATAACATTGTTTGGAATTTCACACATGACGTATATCTCTAGGCCATTCTCTCCACGTTTGAGTCCATATTTTTCCATTGTGGCAATTACTTTTTCACCTTCGGCTACACGTCTACAAAATGGTATCATTAATATTACATTTGTAAATCCCATCTCATCACGTACACGCTTCATTGCTGCACATTCAAGTGCAAACCCTTCTTCATAAGCAGGATGAGAGTAACGTGCCGCTCCACGAAAACCAATCATAGGGTTCGCATCTACAGGCTCAAAGAATTTCCCACCTAAAAGATCTGCATACTCGTTTGTTTTAAAGTCACTCATCCGTACTACACACGGTTTTGGGTACACACTTGCAGCGATTGTAGCGACACCTTCACTCAAATTACGTACAAAGAACTCCTTGGCATCCTCACCATGTGTAATCTGAGTAACAGCTTTTTTTGCTTCTTCATCTAACTTTTCTGGATGAATTAAAGCCATAGGATGTGCTTTTATAGACTGATTAATAATAAATTCCATACGTGCCAGCCCTATTCCATCTACCGGCAAGGATGAAAGTGAAAATGCGAGATCGGGATTTCCAAGATTCATCATAATTTTTGTTTTTGTTTCTTTAATCTCACTAAGGTCACTTCTAAGAACTTCAAACTCCAATGCACCTTCATATACATGCCCTATCTCACCCTCCGCACAATCAACAGTTACAGAGTCTGCATCATGTAATACCTCTGTGGCATTGTCACATCCGACAACGGCAGGAATACCAAGTTCACGAGAGATGATTGCTGCATGACATGTTCTCCCGCCTCTGTTTGTAACAATTGCTGCAGCTATCTTCATTACTGGTTCCCAATCAGGAGTAGTGGTCTCGGCAACCAGTACTTCTCCTGCTTTAAATGTCGAAAGCTCAGATATGTCATTTATCTTGCGTACTTTTCCCGAAGCTATCTTTCTCCCTACTGCACTTCCGCTGACAAGCAGTTCACCCTGTTCTTTTAGTTTATAGCTCTCATACGTCAGTTTGTCCTGTCTTGATTCAACTGTCTCTGGACGAGCTTGTACAATATAAAGTTCACCATCTTCACCATCTTTTGCCCACTCTATATCCATTGGTTTTCTATATCCCGCTTTTTTGGAATAGTGTTTTTCTATATTAATAGCATATTCGGCAAGTTGTACAATATCTTCATCACTGATACAGTATTTCTTTCTATCTTCCTCAGGAACATCCACATTCTCTGATGTATGAATCATCTTAATCTTTTTACTTCCGAGGGAACGTTTAAGTACTGCTTTGTAGCCTTTTTCCAATGTAGGTTTATGTACATAAAAGTTATCTGGATCGACACTTCCCTGTACTACATTTTCTCCCAGTCCGTATGCACCGTTTATGAGTACAACATCTTCAAAACCGCTCTCTGTATCTATACTAAACATTACACCGCTTGCAGCTAAGTCACTACGTACCATTTTCATAACCGTAACACTCAAATATACTTTCAAATATTCAAAATTATTGTCATATTTGTAGTGGATTGATCTGTCTGTGAAGTTTGAAGCTATACAACTTTTGTATGCATTAAGGAGTTCTTCTTCATTGGCAATATTCAGATAAGTTTCATTTTGTCCTGCAAATGAAGCCTCTGGCGAGTCCTCTGCTGTTGCAGAAGAGCGTACAGCCAAGGTAATAGAGGTGCCATATCGCTCTTGTAAAGCTTTATATGCCTGAAGTATCTCTAAACGTAAGTCATCAGGAATTTTAGCTTCTAATATATACCCTCGACACTTTTTGGCACGCTCTTGCAATTGTGCCACATTATCTGGATCTAATGTGTCGAGTTCATTATGCAATTTTTCTAAAAGATTGTTTTCATCAAGAAGATAGTTATAAGCATCAACGGTAATTGCAAAACCGTAAGGAACTTTTACACCACTTTGTAATAGGTTTTGATACATCTCACCTAATGAAGCATTTTTACCGCCGACATTGTCGACATCCTCAATTCCGATTTGATCAAAGTATTTGATAAATTTCATAATAACCCACCAATTCTATTAAGAAATAATAGGTCATTATACTATGAATTTAATAAGATTTGTTTACAAAAGCGAGTGAAGATGGATACTCACGCTCTTGACACGTTTTCTCTGCGTATATATCAATTTCCTCTTTTTTTATTTGTTCGGCTGTTGAGAAATCGCGTTGTCCGTAAAAAGAGCTATCTACAAATCCAAGTCCGATCAGCTTTTGTACGATTGCATCTGCCATTGTCAAGATCGAGGAAGCTTTAACAATCTCGCATCGTGCATATCTTTCCCCTTCAAACGAGACCTCCGAAGCTCTTAAATCTGCATCTTCTCCCGGTATCTGTTGTGCACCATAGAGGGGCTTTGAAGCCACTTTTGCATCTTTAAAAGCAGGAATATACTGGGCCATATGCTCTATTGCCGCTTGGGTTCTGCTTTGTGTTACGGTAAAACACCACCCTTGGTCGATCTTTTTTATAAACTTATCATCCAGTTTCGGTTGTGCACTTAAAGCATTACTGCGTACAAGTCCATCATCAAATAGTGTAATATCTTTTGTCATACCGTGGAGTTGAAAATAGCCATCAGGATATGGAGTAAACTGTGCCATCCCTTGAGGCGTTCCCCTTTTACCGTGGAAAATGACTTCCGGCCATAATGTGTCATATTTTTCACATTTTGTGACATATGCAGCTTTAAATTCCACCAAACGGTCACGCTTGATTCCAAGCATATCGTCAATCTCACCGCTCCTAAACCCTGCAGCATTGATGAGATAGTCAAAATCCTCTGAAAACTCTTGATTATCGTGTTTATACGCAATAGTAAAGCCGTTATCATATTTATTAATATCAATAACTTTAGTCTCGTTTTTCACAGATACATTATCAAATTTTTGAAGTCCTAAAGTTGCACTTGCAGATATTCTAAAAACATTTAGACCATACTCTTGAACTATAATAAGCGGATACTTAATTTTGTCAAGTTCTATATTGTTTACAACGGGAATCATCCATTCATCCAAAGTATGAGGATTTTTTACACTCTCTTGTTCTCTGAGAGCTAAAACATCTTCTTTTGAATAACATTTAAAATACTCTGCACTCTCTCCAAGTACTTTATTATTCGGATCTTCTTCGATCATCTTTTCATATTCGTACTGCAACATTTTAAGACGTGGCAATAACTCATCTGGAGAAGATTCATCTACGGTCGGTGTGGCAATTACCGTCGGTCTGAAGTCGATAGCATAAGGATAAAATCGAAGTAGTTCAATAGATTGTTTTAAAAGCATTTTACATTGATTGTCATCGATTTCTCTATAAAGATTCCCGCCTGCATGTAGATGACACATAGGCGGACCGCTTACAAGAGACTTCTCTTTATCAAACAGTGTAATATTTAAACCTGTTTGTGCAAGATAGAGTGCAACAGATGCCCCAGCAATACCCCCGCCTACAATCGCTATCTTTTTTGTTTTATCCATTACACATCCAGATGCTTGATCAGATCTGCGAAATTTTCGATCACAATACTTGGATTGTGCTTTGAGATATCTTCCCCGTAGTTATATCCATAGCTTACAGCAATAGAATGCATATTTGCATTATTTGCAGCCAATATGTCATTTTTAGAATCTCCTACCATTACACACTCTTTTTCGTTACATTCAAAGTGATTCATCGCATGCAATAATGGTTCCGGGGATGGTTTTTTTGTTTTTAAACTGTCAGCACCCAATAAAAGTTCAAAATATTTTTCTATCCCTAATGCTTCTAATATAGGCAATATAAATTTATAAGGTTTGTTTGTCACTATCGCCATCTTGTAGCCTCTTTGTCTGAGGTCTTCTAGTGTCTCTTTTACACCTTCATAGAGGTAAGTATGCTCACACAGTTTTTCTTCGTAACTCTCTAAAAAGATAGGCAGTCCCTGCTCATAAAGATTTTTATTTACTTCTTCTTCTTGAAAATCTTTTTTTCCCGTTAAAGCACGCTTTACAAGTGTTTGTGCACCGTTGCCTACCCACTCTCTAATCTCATCATCACTATATAGTTTTCTATTGAGTTTTCTAAGCATAAAATTCACTGAAGCCGCAAGATCAGGGACACTGTCGATAAGTGTACCGTCAAAATCAAAAATAATAAGTTTCTTCTCGTTTAATTTCAATGACAAACCTTCTAAAATTTTTTCCGAAATTGTATCATCTATAATTTTAGCTTTTCTTAGATATAATTCCACAAAAAGTTTTTTAAAGGTTAGATATGGGATTAGCAATAGGCTTAGTAGGACTTCCAAACGTAGGTAAATCAACAACATTCAATGCTTTAACAAAAGCACAAAACGCAGAAGCGGCTAACTATCCGTTTTGTACGATTGAACCAAATAAAGCAGTTGTACCTGTACCGGATAAGAGACTGACAGAACTAGCAAAAATTGTTAATCCTGAGAGAATTCAATACTCAACTTTAGACTTCGTAGATATTGCAGGTCTTGTAAAAGGTGCTTCTCAGGGTGAAGGTTTAGGAAACAAATTCCTTTCAAACATCCGTGAAACAGAAGTTATCTTACAGATTGTAAGATGTTTTGAAGATGAAAACATTGTTCATAATGAAGGAAGCATCGATCCGCTTCGTGATGTTGAGATCATTGAAGGTGAGCTTATTTTAGCAGACATCGAAGTACTTTCAAACAGAATTGAAAGACTTAAAAAACAGGCAAAAGCTGATAAATCAGCTCAAGGCATAGTAGATGTTGCAAATGAACTTTTAGAGCATCTTGGTGAAGGTAAACTGGCAAGAAACTTTGAAAAAGCGGACTCTGAAGAGTATCAACAACTTGCTCGTGAACTTCGTTTCTTAACAGATAAAGAGATCATGTACGGTGCAAACACTGATGAAGACGGTCTTTTAGAAGACAATGAGTATGTAACAGCACTAAAAGCTCATGCAGCTGAAAACAACTGTGAACTTATCAAACTATGTGCAAAAGTTGAAGAGGAACTGATCGGTCTTGACGATGAAGAAGCAAAAGAGTTTTTAGATGAACTTGGTGTTACTGAATCAGGTCTAGAGCAAATTATTCATAAAGGTTTTGACAAACTTGGTCTTATGAGCTATTTCACAGCAGGTGTAAAAGAGGTACGTAGTTGGACTATCCGTAAAAACTCAACAGCTCCAAGAGCTGCAGCTGCTATTCATAATGACTTTGAAAAAGGTTTCATCCGTGCAGAAGTTATCAGCTATGAAGACTATATTGCTTGCGGTGGTGAAGCAAAAGCCAAAGAAGCAGGTAAAATGCGTTTGGAAGGTAAAGAGTACATTGTTCAAGACGGCGATGTAATGCACTTTAGATTTAACGTCTAAGTACACTGTCTCCTGTAAAGCTTAATAAATCAGTGTATTTCTGCCTGAATGTTTTGCTTTATAGAGGGCATCATCAGCTCTTTTAAAAAACTCTTCCACTGATTCTTCTCTATCATATTCTATAAGACCAAAACTACAAGTTATTGATATGTTTTGATCAAAATTCGTATGTTTGATAAGCTTTCTCAGTTTTTCAATCACACTAATTGAAACGTTCAAAGATGTATTTGGCAGAAGTAAAGTAAACTCTTCCCCACCCCATCTGGCGATAGAGTCATGCACCCGTAAACTCTTTGCAATTAAACTACTTAGCTCAATTAAGATATGATCACCTACAATATGTCCGTATCTATCATTGACATCTTTAAAAAAATCGATGTCAAACATTGCAAGAGATAAGGGATGTTTATATCTTTTAGCGCGTTCAACTTCTTTCTTTATCTCTTCTTCAAAACATCTTCTGTTGGCTATTTGCGTCAAAGCATCCGTTCTTGAAATACGTTCAATCTCTTCAATTTTCTTTTCCAACTCTTCATTGGCTTTTTGTAGTTCAAGATTTTTTTCTTCTAGAAGCTCTTGCAGTGTTGCATTTCCCTCTTGGAGCAACTTATTCTTACTCAGAAGCTCAGATTCAAACATTTTACGATCATGAATATTTTCATGTGCACCTATCATCCGTGCGACACTTCCATCATCATTCCACTCTGTAATTTTACCTCGGTCCACTATCCACAGATAACTGCCGTCGGCTTTTTTACATCTGTATTCTATTTCATATTTATCGGTTTGTCCGCTAATATAAGCTTCAAAATGTTGCATTACCCTTGGATAATCATCAGGATGAATAATATTTTCCCATGTAAAAACATCTTTTAAAAATATTCCCACCTCATAACCAAGCATGCGGTACCAGCTCGGGTTTCTATCTACATGACCAGTTTTTGTAGACCAGTCCCATGTCCCTTCCATTATGATATCTAGAATAGGATTTAAGGTTTTATCCGATTCTTCTAAAGTATTATGCTGATACGTAATGAGTGTTTTATATTGTTTCATTTTACTATTATACAACAAGAGGATTTAAGGGTATGTTTAAATTATAAGTTAGTTATTGATATTTTTCTCTTCATTTCGGTATAAATTTTCAAAAATTTTTTAACTTTCACATAAGAAGAAGCGCTGTATGATTAAAGCATGGAAACAGCAGATACAACTTTGTTTTACTCAGCATTTTTTCTCACTTTATTAGCTGGTTTATCTACCGGAATCGGTGCAAGTTTGGCTTTTTTTTCACGTACAAACAATCATAAGTTTCTCTCGATTGGAATGGGCTTTTCTGCCGGTGTTATGATATATGTTTCTTTCGGGGATTTGCTTATACAGGCACAAAAAAACTTTTCAGCTATATATGGGGAGATTCAAGGTGAAGTATTTACTCTACTTGCTTTCTTTGGAGGTTTTGTACTTTCTGCCCTTATAGACTATATTATTCCTGATGATGTCAATCCTCACGAATTAAAAACTGATACAGAGCTCAAAGAGCTTCAACAATATGATAACAATTTTCAAAAACTCTCATTAAAACGTACAGGTATTTTTACAGCTATTGCAATTGGTATTCACAATTTTCCAGAAGGATTTGCAACTTTCGTTTCTGCTTTAAACGGCTTGGCTTTGGGAATTCCGATCGCACTTGCAATCGCTATTCATAATATTCCTGAAGGGATGGCTGTATCATTACCGATCTATCATGCAACCGGTGATAAGAAAAAGGCATTTTACTATGCACTTCTCAGCGGTATTGCCGAACCCCTTGGGGCATTACTCGGTTTCTTTTTACTTCTTCCACTTATGGGTGATGTCACTCTTGGAGTATCGTTTAGCTTAGTTGCCGGGATCATGATCTACATCTCATTTGATGAACTTTTAC
Organism: Sulfurimonas sp. C5; assembly: GCF_029872055.1. Taxonomy (NCBI): domain Bacteria; kingdom Pseudomonadati; phylum Campylobacterota; class Epsilonproteobacteria; order Campylobacterales; family Sulfurimonadaceae; genus Sulfurimonas; species Sulfurimonas sp. C5. The sequence continues at coordinate 408,461 of NZ_JARXNQ010000001.1, read as the reverse complement.
CGGCAGCAAGATTATACGGAAATGCACACACTACTATTTTGGGACTTGCCCTAGGAATGGGTTTAATGGCTTTTAGTTTACTACTTTTTAAAATAGTGTTGTAGACAACTATATTTTTGCTATAGTTTGCCCATACTGCACATGATGGTCCATCTCAAGGTTGATCTCTTTGAACATATCTTTTTCAGAAAGAATTACAATCGTTGAGCCCATCTCAAAACAACCGAAATCATCCCCTTTGTTTAAGTAGGTGTTTTCAAACTCATATACTTGAGGAGTCGTTGCACTTGCATTAGTTTGAATTCTTGGTTCAAAATCGACTTTCATTACACCAACATTTAAAGCACTCACAAGTACCATATAAAATCTTTTACCGTTTGTAGCTTCACAAAGAAGTACCACTCTCTCATTTTCAATAAAAAGATTCAAACGTTTTTTTAGTGATGGTACGTTTACAGGATAAAACTTCCCTGGTATATGTACAGCTTTTAATACTTTTAGATTTGTCGGGATATGGTAACGGTGATAATCTTTCGGAGAGAGATAAAAATTTATAAAATCACCATCTTCTACAATCCCTTTCTCTTCATCACTGAAATTATCCCCTAAAAGCTCTGCCACTTTATAGCGCATCCCTTTAATTTGCAAGGCATAATCATTGTCAATGTGTCCAAGTTCAGAGATCCAAGAGTCACATGGTGATATAAAATCCTCTGCATCTAAAGAATAGTGTCTGTCCTCTTTTAGTTTTCTTGTAAAGAGTGCATTTAGACTTTTATATGTGTTTGGAGCATGAAACTCCGTCATATCTAATCCCATAAGCCCTACATATGAGTTGTTGACAATCTTTTGAAACCAATGTGGGAACTCTTTTGAAGCAAACTTGCCAAATGCTTGAGATAATAAACTTGTAATGTGTCTTTTTTCCATATATCTGTTATTTCCTTATATTTTTTCGTTTTTAAGTGAGCTTACGCTTTGCAATCTCTTCAACCAAGACCGTAGCATAAGAGCCTTTTGGTAATGTAAAATTCATTTCGTACTGAGCTTCGACAGGATTGAATTTTCCTTCTATCTCTGTAGGATATACCCAAGCATAACGTCTTGCACCGTCTTCTTTAAGCTCATCATCAAAATCTTTTTCTATATCTCCGGCAAATTGCGATGCTTTTTTCACACGCTTACCGCACAATAGTCCCGTTACGCTAATATCTCTTGTATGAAAACGCTCCAAGTCATGCTCTTCACCTTCATACTCAAATACTCTGCCGTGTGGATAATGTTCCATCAAGTCACCACTAATAAGTTTAAACGGGTGTTTTTGTACTTTCATTTTTTGTAGTTCTTGCTTTGGTAAATTGAGTAACGGTGCCAATTCATCTACACCAAAACTGCTTACTAAAGAATTGATCTCTAAACGGCGTGAAAGCCACAGGTTAAACAGATGTGACTGATATGCATTAATAAGTAATTTTTTTACTCTAGGATTACGCTCTTTTGCTTCCCCTTTTGCAATCTTTTCACCTAATATATGATTGTCCCCGTCATTACCGAAACGTTGATAACCAAAGAAGTTAGGCAATCCCTGCTTATCTATATTTTTCAAAGCTTCATCAATTTTTGCAGCACTTGTCGGATTCACTTTTTTCAGACGAATGAAAAATCTGTTCCCCTTAAGATGCCCTACTCTTATTTTATTGTTATGGTAAGTTTTGGAAAGTATCTTGATTGATTCATGGTTAAATGCATCTAGCGCTTCTTCATACTTTTTATGTAAAGATATATACTGCTTTGTCATTGCATTTTTATCTTTGAGACCCGCATAGCCAATCTCTTTGTTTTTAATGCCAAGGTAACGAGCGATAATGCCGACCATGTCTGTAGTGGAAAGATTTTTCTTTCTTACATGTAAAACTAAATGCTCCCCTTCTCCACTAAACTCATATAATGGGATCTCATCAACCACGAAGTCTCTGGCACTTTGTTTAAAATGAAAATCAATACTTGCGTGAGCAAGTGAATAAAATCTATCCATATTTTTCCTAAAAATGATGTGCTTTACATCTGTTTTTGTAACTATTTCTTGCTGCTTTTGCAAAAATAGTAAGTTTCGTACGTGTTAGTTGTGCAATTCTGAGTATTTTTTTTCGATCTCTTGGAGCAAAAGCAACTAGCATCTCATACTCTTCACCGCTACAACCAATTCTTTTTGGTATTCTTTGAAAAAATTCAATTCCGATACGATTTGCATCAGTAAGTTTTTCCAAATCACTGTACAAGCCGTCAGAAATATCCATTCCCGCTTTTAAATGCTTGAGCGATTTATAAAGAAACTGATGACGTAATTGTATATTTGTAAACCTAGATTTCTGATGAATTTTACCGAGATTGAGCAACTTTTTTAAATCTTTTGCTGAGTTTCCAAGAGTTCCAGTATAAGCAAATAAATAATTTTCTTTAATCCCTGTTCTCGTTAAAATTTTATGTACTTCAGAAATTATCGTTATTGTAATATCCAGTTTTGTATTACTAATCGTATCTCCACCAATAATATCTATATTAAATTTTGCTGCAATATCTTTAAAGCCTTCTGCAAGATTTTTCATATCCTCTCTGCTCATAGACTTAGGCATAGCAATACTTAAAAGTGCATATTTTGGGATAGCCCCCATAGCAAAAGCATCAGAAATGTTTACCAACATTGCACGTTTTGCTATATCGTAAAAACTCAGCCACTCTCTTTTAAAATGGACATTTTCAAAAAAAGCATCTTTTGAATAAACATATTTTCCAATCACTGCACCATCATCACCAATATGTTTATTGTTAAATTGTGATATAAAATAATTTTCTAAATTCAAAAAATCTTCTTTATATTAAGGATATATTAACTTCTATCGATATAGAATAAGTGATGATATTATAACATTTTTGGGAAATATGATATGAAAAGTTCAATCAAAAAAATCTTCAACAGTATAAAAACCTATCTTCTGTTTTTATTTTTGATGATATCGGTTTTAGTACTGTTTGTTTTCGAACACGATATGTCTATACAGAAGGTTAACAACCTTGAAAAACAAAAAGATGTAGTTCAAAAGCTGGCACAATTGGATAAAAACGATATAGAATTGGCACTGATTCAGTTTAATGGTAAAAGTACTCGTCTACAACAAGATATCGATAAGTTAAAAGTTATATACAAATATAACTTTACAGAGCAATATCTCGTAGGTAATGCGAATGAATATAATAACGATCTAAATCTTCTGTCAAAACTGATTGATAATTTCAACAATGCTGCGCATGTTTATTATGAAGATATTCTAAAAAACAAACAATATTCATATCAAACTCAAAAAGAGCTTGATGCAAAAGAGGCTCTAGACATTTCATTAAATAAGGTTCTTCATCATATCGACCATATGCTTTTAAAACATCTTCAATATGATGAAGGAAAATTTTCTGTTATTAAAACAGTATCACTTTCTCTTTTCCTTATAGTAGCACTATTAACTTTTTGGTATAGAAGCAGACTCAATAAAATTTATAATGATATTGCATTTTTATATCAAGTTGATAAAGACACGAAGGGGTATGAAATTTTCTCTGTAGAAGCAGATGCTATTGCTTTAAGAATGAACAGAAAAACAGTATCAAACGACAACCCTACAATGCTTGATAAAGTAACAGGTATAAATAACTATAAAGGTATGTTAAATTCTTACTCTCATAAAAAAGGTTTAAAAGACAGTAATTTTACATCTGTAACAGTGTTTGATGTTGACAACTTTTCAAAAACACATAGACCATATCCTCAAGATATTACTCAGTCAATACTTAAAAAGATTGCTTACACTATATCTCTATATGAACAACCTGTTGATGTAATTGCTAGAACTGATTATAATCAGTACACTATTATCTTATCTCGTCCATCAAAAGAACAATGTTTTAAAGATGCGGATCTAATTAGAGAAAGTATTGCTGATCTCAAATTCAATGTACCTAATGTTGGAACAGAGCGTATTACTGTGACAGGTGGTCATATTATTAAACCAAACAACACTGCATTAGACGAAGCCATCAAGCAAGCTAAAGATATTCTAAATTACGCAAAAACAACAGGAAAAAACAAAATATTTCAAACAAGAGATATGGCACAAAGAGAATTATCGTAACACATGATTCTCTAGTGTCCAAAATCGTAACATTCTTCATCTTCTTTTTCATATAACCCTTATTTAATCTAGCATAAGTCTATTTGCGATATAATCAGCATTATTTTAGTTCTTTATACGAAGGGAAATTTAATGAGTATTCCTATTTATACTTACGATGCAGTTGTTGTTGGTGCAGGTCTGGCAGGATGTGCGGCAGCAAGAGAACTGCAAAACGCAGGCAAAAAAGTTGCTGTAATTACAAAACTTCACCCACTAAGAAGCCACTCAGGTGCTGCTCAAGGTGGTGTTAACGCTGCATTTAGCGATGCTGATAGCGTTGAACTTCACGAATTTGACACTGTAAAAGGTGCTGACTATTTAGCGGACCAAGATGCTGTTGAATTTATGTGTAAAAATGCGCCTGAAACTATCCGTTGGGCAGAGAGAATGGGTGCAGCATTTAGCCGTACTGAAGATGGTAAAATTGCTCAAAGACCTTTTGGTGGACAATCTTCTCCACGTGCATGTTTTGCAAAAGACAGAACAGGTCTTACATTATTACAAACTATTTATGAGCAAGCATTCCGTTCAGGTGTTCAATTCTGGGATGAATGGTATGCAGCAGATATCATCTATAAAGATGGAAAAGTATCTGGTGTTGTAGCATTTAATATCCGTGACATGCAAATGGCTATCTTCAATGCAAAATCTGTAATGTTCGCTACTGGTGGATATGCTAGATGTTACAAAATCAACTCTAATGCTCACGCAAATACAGGTGACGGTCTTTCTATCGTTGCTCGTCACGGTATTCCTCTAGAAGATATGGAATTCGTACAATTCCACCCGTCTGGACTTTCAGGAAACGGTGTTTTAATCTCTGAAGCTGCTCGTGGTGAAGGTGGACGTCTATTCAACTCTAAAGGTGAGCGTTTCATGGAAAAATATGCTCCTAATGCTTTAGAGCTTGCTTCTCGTGACGTTGTATCTCGTGCTATCTTAAACGAGATCAGAGAAGGTCGCGGTGTTGGTCCAAGAAAAGATGCTGTGTATTTAGATGTAACACACCTTGGTAAAGACCTTATTATGCAAAAACTTCCTGAATTACGTGAACTTGCTATCACATTCTTAGGTTTAGACATGATCAAAGAACCAATCCTAATTTCTGCAACGGCACACTACTCTATGGGTGGTATTCCGGTAAATATCGCTGGTAATGTTCGTAAAAACAACGACGAATTCATCGAAGGTTTCTATGCAGCTGGTGAGTGTTCTTGTGTATCTGTTCACGGTGCAAACCGTCTTGGTGCAAACTCTGTTCTTGAAGCACTTCTATTTGGTCGTTACGTTGGTAAAACAATGGTTGAAGAGATCGATAGCATCCTTTTACGTAAAGCAACTGAAGAAGATGCTGCAACTGCTTTAGCTGAAGTTGATTTCATCATTAACAATAACGGTGACGAAACAGTTACTCAAATTCGTGAAGAACTGCAACAAGCTATGACTGCAAACGCTGGTGCATTCAGAACTGAAGAAACTATCAAAGCTGCAATTGCAACAGTAAAAGAGCTAAGAGCAAGATTTAAAAATATTCGTATTAAAGACAAATCTAAAGTATTCAACACTGAGCTGCAAGAAGCTATTGAGCTTGGTCATATGTTAGACTACTCACTATTCATCGTTGAATCTGCACTTCCTCGTAAAGAGAGCCGTGGTGCTCACTATAGAGAAGATTTCCAAGAGCGTGACGATCAAGACTGGTTAAAACACACAATGGCATATATGGATGAGAATGGAGACATCTCTTTAGACTATATGGATGTTGTTCTTGGCAAACACGAACTAAAAGCAAGAAACTACTAAGGATAACCTATGGAACATACAATTACTACACAAAAAGTAAAGTTTAAAGTATTCCGCTTCAATGCTGAAGAGGATTACCTTCCATATTATGACGATTATGAAATGGAAGTAACTTCTGAAGAGGTTGTTTTAGATATTTTAAACAGAATCAAATGGGATCACGATGGAAGTTTCTCTTATAGAAGATCTTGCCGTCACGGTATCTGTGGTGCGTGTGCTATTAAAGTAAACGGTCGCTCTACTCTTGCTTGTAAAGAAAGTATGAACGATATGGTTGAGCTTTTCGGAAATGAACTTGTTCTTGAGCCGTTAAGCAAAAAACGTGCTATTAAAGATATGGTTATCGACAAAGCTGACTTCTGGGACAAACACGCTGCTGTAACACCATATGTTGTAACAGATGTTGATGAAGCTCCTGAGATTGAAAACCTTGTATCACCTCACGATGCTGAAGCACTTGATGAAGCTGATCTTTGTATCCAATGTGGTGCTTGTCATTATGCTTGTCCTGTAGTTGAAGTAAATGATGACTTCTTTGGTCCTGCTGCATTCGCTGCTGCATACAGATTTGAAGCTGATGTTCGTGATGAATCTGAGTCTAGACTTATGGATGTTAATCAAATGGGTCAAGGTGTTTGGGACTGTGTTAAATGTTTCGAATGTAAAGAAGTTTGTCCTAAAGAGATTGATCCAATCGGTAAAATCACTAAACTTCACCAAAAACTTTTCCAAGAAGGAAAAGCAGAATCTAATGTTGCTACACGTCACGCAGTTGGATTTATCCACTCGATTGCAAAACGCGGTGTACTTGATGAAGGTGGCTTAGTACTTTATTCTGAAGGTCCGGCAATCGTTAAACACTTACCGGTAGCATTCAAAATGTTTACAAAAGGTAAGATCCCAATGCCATGGCAATTACCAAAATCAGACAATATGGATGAGATTAAAACACTTGTTAAATCATCTACAACTGCGAAGTTTTAGGAGACAATAATATGGAAAAATTAAGATATGCACTTTTTACTGGTTGTACTGCTAAACAAAGTACACCAGAGCAAATGATGTCAACTTTAGCTGTTGCTGATAAACTTGGTATTGAGCTAGTTGAATTAACAGAAGCTTCTTGTTGTGGAGCTTCACACTTACAAGATTATGATGAATTTTTATCTCTAGTTTTAAATGCTAGAAATATTGCATATGCTGAAAAACACGGTCTTACAATGGTTACTATCTGTAATACGTGTCAATTAAATACAGCTATGACAAAACATAAACTAGACAATAATTCTGAATTAAAAGCTAAAGTAAATGAAAAGCTTGCTGAAGTTGGTTTAGAGTACAAAGGTACTTCACAAATCACTCACTTCTTATATGCTATCATTGATGACTTTGGTCTAGATAAAATTAAAGAGATGGTTGTTACACCACTTAGCCAATTTAACATTGCACCTTTTTATGGATGTCACAATATTCGTCCATCAGAGCTTCAAAATGAAACTCACAAAACTCCAGAATCAGCATACCGCCCTACTTCATTAGATGACTTAATCATCGCATGTGGTGGTCAAAATGTTGATTACGAAGAGAAAAACAAATGTTGTGGTTTCCACGTTGAGCTTCAAGCTCCAAAAACTGCAGCTATTTTAACTGGTAATGCAATTGCAGGTGCTATGGACGGTGATGCTGACTGGATGGTAACTCCATGTCCATTATGTCACTTAAAACTAGATACTCAAACGCACCATGCTTCTGAAGCAATCGGTCGTGAAGTACAACTTCCTGTACTTCATATGCAACAAATGTTAGGTCTTGCTCTTGGTTGTACACCAGCTGAGCTTGGTTTAAAACACCACGTTGCTAAAGTAGACTTCGTATAAGACACTATTTAGTACGCTAAAGAAAGTAATTTCTTTAGCTGCGATAACTCTGCGTTTTCTTCAGCAGAAGGCTCGCGCACCTTTGATGCTTTCTTTCAATATAATTCTTCTGAATAAAACTCATTTTATATAACTTTACAAAAGGCAAAAAATGTCAGATTCAATCGAAATAATTTCATGGAATGTTAACGGTATCCGTGCAGTTGCAAACAAAGAAGCCCTCAAATGGGTAGATGAAAGAGATCCAGATATAGTATGTTTTCAGGAAATCAAAGCACTAGAAGATCAGATCCCTGAGAATATGTTTGAAAAGAATTACCTTGAAAGATATGTCAACCCAGCCGAGAAAAAAGGTTATAGCGGTACGGCAACGTACACTTCTTTATCAACTACCCTTACATCAACAGCGAACCATATTGACCTTTTAAATGAAGGACGTATTGTTGAAACACACTTTGATGACATAGTGCTTTTTAATGTCTACTTTCCTAACGGTCAAAAAGATGAAGACAGACTAAACTATAAAATGGAGTTCTACGACAGATTTCTAGAACATTGTGAGGGTTTAAGAGAAGAAGGTAAAAGTATTATTATCTGCGGAGATGTTAATACCGCACACCGTGAAATAGACCTTAAAAATCCAAAGGCAAATTCTAAAACATCAGGATTCCTGCCAATCGAGCGTGCCTGGATCGACAAACTTTTAGAACATGGCTATATAGATACTTTCAGATATGTTCACGGTGATGAATTAGACAGATACAGCTGGTGGTCGTATCGTGCCAATGCAAGACTCAAAAATGTTGGATGGAGAATTGATTACTTTTTTATCTCTGAAGATTTGGCAGAAAACCTGGAAGACGCGTTTATACTTGACTACATCGAAGGTTCAGATCACTGCCCTGTCGGAATTAAAATAGCACTATAATTCTATAGTGCTACTACCTAATTTCACCTCTTAGCCCAGCCTATATAACTTTGTTCTGTTTTTATACTGTAATGTTTAAATCGTATTTTGTCTCTCATAATATCAAGTAATTTTTTTGCCATAATCTACTCCTGATATATTTGTCATTTTGCTAAACTATTACGATTTTTGCTTGATATCTTGACATTTTGATAAGATATTACAGATATACGTTAATAGTTATACATAAAAAACGATACAAAAATCTTTAAAATATGTTATAAAATATTGCAATTTGTCATCTTTTTATATTATAACCCCTTAGTTGGAATGTTTAACATAACTTAATAGTATTACACTTTAAATAATACGATATTAAGTAGTTTTATAGCTAACTTGTATATAATGCACTACTAATAAATAGTTAAATCTAAAAGGAAACTAATGACAGAAAATGAAAAATTGACACTCTTGCTAGCTGTAATTAGTATTATTGTGAGTCTATTCACAATTTATATTTCTACAAAAAATGCTGAAAACAGTAATCGCTTGGCAGAAGAGGCTTTGAAAATTTCTCGTCAATCAAATGAGATTTCATTGGGTTTAGTTAAAGAACTCCCTGCAATTGAAATAATTACAGAAAATAAAAAGTTTGATTTTACTAATACCAATACTTTGCAAGAAGATTTGAAAAATGTTCTAACAATTAAAAATATTGGAAAAGTTCCTATTGATGCACTACATATGGAAGTGATTGGAATCACACCTTTTACCTATCCATTGGATGAACCTAATGCGGTAATGAGACCTCTTCCCTCTATATCTATTTCAATTCCATTTGATGCAATGCTACTTCCTAATGCTTTAGCTCACGTTGATTTAAGACTTCCGATCATGAAATATTTATCCAAGTTAACTATTCATGACCAAACTATTCCATATACGTCAATGATTAATATTGTTTTAGCTCCAAAATCAATTAATGAAAATACGCCATCAGGTATCTCATCTAATGTAACTACCAAAGACCGCATTCTAGTTACAGTTTTATTTAAACCATCCATTCTTTCAGAAGAATTTTCCAAAAAGATTCTGAAAAATGAAAAAATAATACATAGAATATTTTCACCAGATTGAGAAATTTAACAAACCAAAGGAGACCAATCAAAAACTCGGGGCAGCTTTTTGATTGCTCATTTTAAATGTTATGTAAAAAAGGAAAAATATGCCTGAAGAACAACCGAAGGAAGTCGAAAAAAATATTTACGATGTTTTACATCGTATTGTTGGCATTGTTGGAACTATAGTTTTAATACCAGTAATAGTAATCGTCGTTCTTGCATTTGGGTACTTGTTAATCATATCAGGTGCAATTGATGAAATTTCTCCATCAGCAGCATCAACTATTCAAAGCACTATGATGGAAGTTTGGAGAGCTTTACTTCCAATAGCAAATAAAGCCATTTCTGTTCTCTCTCCTATTTTGGTACTTCTCATTCTTGCAGGAATTGTCCGATGGATAGCACCACCTGAAAAATTGAACCTTGCCAATATTACTGAAAACTTACCTGCATTTTTAGCTGTTTTTATAGTAGCTACAATTTGTTTGCTGCCATTGCTAGGCATGGAAATACCAAATGTTCTTAGTAACATTGCTTTGGTTGTAGTCGGCTATTATTTTGGAAAGTTAAAGATTGGTACGAGTAGAACATAACAAATCATTGGAGCTAATAAATTACCCTGCGGGCAATTCATTGGCTCATTTTAAACGTTATACATAAGGCATCAAGCAATGAATATTAAATTTAAATTTTTACTTATATTATTAAGTAGCGGATTTTTACTTTATTTTATAAATGCAACATTATTTCCAGTTTCTGACAAACAGAATAGTAAAGTTTCTCAGTATTGGTTCCAACAGGCATATTTTAGAAATGAAATATATTTATATTTAGATAAAATGAAAGAACAAAACTTATTACAAAAATTAAAAATTCACTCTAAAGACTTTAAAACAAAAAACAATATTAATACCATAGAATATTTAAATATGTACAATGAATATATTGCTCAAATGCAACAATTGTCAAGAATGATATTAGAACTTAATAGAAATGCTCAATTTATAATGGATGACATTGTATTTATATTAGAAAATTTAAATATAGATGATATATCTAAAAATGATTCAATACTAATTAAAGAAATTAATAAGAGTATCAAACAGCTAATTTTAATTAGGGATAAAATAGAAAAACAAAATAAAGAAATCAATGATTTACGAGTAACAATTAAACAACAATCTGTTCAGTCTAATAATAAAATCAACCAATTATCAAATGAAAAGGATAAGACAAAAAAATTAGTAGATTCTGTAATGGCAGAAATACCATTAGTAATACTAATTGGTAAAATTAAATATAATTCAAAATTTGGTTTAAAAAAACCAGATTACCTTCTTGAACCTATAAGAAGCTATGGGGAAGAGATTATATCTTTAAATAAAAAGTATGAAAAATTACTAATTATTTACAATAAACAAATTTCTCAACAAAAAATAGTAAATCATATTGCTAATTATTTAGTATATTTATTATTTATTGGATTACTTTTATATGAAGTAAAGGCAAGTCATAGATTAGAAAATAACTAATGTATAACAAATCAGAGGAGCTAATAAATTACCCTGCGGGCAATTCATCAGCTCATTTTAAACGTTATAAGAACATAGGAGTATTATGAAATTAGTAAAATATATTTTATCACCGACACTAGCACTAGCAGTTGGACTAAAAAGTATATTTGATAAAACGAACACTATAAAAACTCTAAATTCCATATATTTAGGAATTGCATTAATTAGTGCCACTTTATTAGCTATGTTTAATATAACAAGAGACGTTTTAATCAATGATGTTGGACTAATATTGCTAATCCTTTGGGGCTATTTTTTAATGTCAAGGAATAATGAAATATTCATTGCTTTTCTAAATGATGCTTTTGATAAATTAAATAATAGTATAAATAATACTAGCCTTTCTATTTCAGATAGAATAACCTTGTCTTTAAAAAGCTATCTTGAACTAATTATTAACTTTGCAATCATTTACTTCTTATTACCAATGGAATTTTGGAAAGACTGTAATTCACCAAACAATATAGAATCTAGTATATATTTTAGTGGAGTAACAATAACTACCTTAGGCTATGGAGATATATCTCCTTCTCATTGGTTCCCTCAATTTTTGACGGTATATGAAGTATTTTGTGGATTTATTTTACTAATTGTATGTTTTACAATTTATACAAACATGAATAGTCATAAATGTAGTAAATGCAGTAAAGACTTATAACAAATACTAGGAGAGAAATAAGTAGCCTAGCGGCGACTTATTTCTCAAGATAAACGTTAGTCTTACACTTTACACAAGGAGAAAACACAATGAATCTTTTCATAATAGCATTGGTTGCTACTTTGTTCGCTGCCGTACCTACTTGGGCTGAAAGTTTAACTGGGCCTCAGAAAAACGCAGTTAGATCTGCTAAGCAATATCTTAGCATGCAAGGTTTTTCGTGCAAGGGCCTCATTGAACAACTTTCATCGAGTTACGGAGACAAATACACCGTGGATCAAGCAACTTACGGAGCACGGCAGGCAGATGCTTGCCAATAGGCAAAAGCCTAACAAATCACAGGAGACCAATCAAAAACCCGCGAGCGGCTTTTTGATTGCTCATTTCAAACGTTATCAGTAGAGCTGAATTTAAAATATAAGGAAGTATAGTGAAAGAATATGAATTAAGTGATTTAAAAAAAATAATTTATGATAAAGTGGCTTTATTTTTTACTTTAATATTAATAGGTTTTGTATCTTTATATTTAATAGATAGTAAAAAAAAAGACATTGCATATGAGCAAGCATTAGCACTTAAATATTCTGACTATCAAATAGAAACATATAAATCTGCAAACGTTGTTACATACCATTTCAACATAGCATTATATGTCTTTTTGAATATACAAGATGACGATGATAATTTTAAAGATAAAATGTATCAAGTAGAACAAGAATTTAAAAAGTTATCTATAAGTGTTGAAGAATTAAAATTATTAGTTGTCCAAAATTTACCTTTTTTATCTCCATATAGTGTGCAATCAATATACTTACCATTATTAGAGGATTTAGAATCATTTGATGGTGAAATGTTAAAAGTAAAGAATGATTTTACTAAAGCAAAAAATATAGCTAAACAATTTATAGATAAAATAGAAAAATATAGAAGTATTTTATTATTAACAGACAAAATTTTTGTAAAAATTGAATCAAACAATCTTGATTCTATAGAACTATATTCAAATTAATTTTGATAACAAATCATTGGAGAGAAATATATGACCCTACGGCTCAAATATTTCTCAACTTAAACGTTACCTCGAACACTACGCATCCGAAATTAAAAACATATCATCTAATTAAAACACACAACGCAAATTATCTAAAATTTGTGTACAATAGACAGATATGCTTTTTAAAGGGATATATCTATGCACGTCATTACTCTTATAAACGGTTCATTAAGTTCTCAAACCTCCTCTATATATGCCCTGCACTATGCAAAACAATTAAATCTCCCTCTTTATATTCTTCATGTGAAAGGGAAAGACTCTCTTGAAGAAGTACAAAAAAGTGCCGATGATCTATTTGCTTTAGCACAAGAGAAAGATGTAGAATCTAGCTTTACGATCTTTGATACACTAAATGAGCTTACAACCTTTATAGAACAAAAAGATATAGATATGATATTTTGCTCTACACGATACAAACATTCACTCTTTGATCCCTCCTTTGTACAAATACTCATACATAAAAAACTAAAAGTAGATTTTGCAATTGTAAAGGTGTTAAATACAGGCTATGCCAATCGTGTAGAAAATGTGGTATTACCGATCAGAAGTTCAAAACTCTCAGTAAAAAAATTTACTCTGTTTTCTACATTCGTCTTGGGATACAATGCAAAAGCAGAGATCTATTCCATAGATAAAATATACAAATCAAGTTTTTTTGAGAAGACAGAAACAACACGCTTAAAAGAGATAATATTTCATCTGAGACACTATTTTAGACTTGCTAATATGCTTAACTTCAAATTCTCCCTCAAACACGATTTTGCTTACGGAGAAGGAAAAATGGTTCGTTCCCATATTGGCCGGAATAAATTTGATTTGGCAATTGTGGGAGCACATACAAGTTCAAGTTTTTTCTTCTCCCACCCAATAGATACCTTGTTTGAAAACCCTCTTATAAATACCGTCTACTTTATCCCTTACGAAGAGTAGCCGATGTTACCTTTTAAACTCTCACATGAAACGCTTCTGCATCAGTTCAGAACACAAAGAGAAGGACTTAACAGTTCTGAGGTTTCAAAAAGACTTAACGAATTTGGAAAAAATCATATAAAAACGACTAAAGAGAAAAATTATATTTATGAATATTTTAAACAATATATAGAGTTTTTCCCTATTTTACTTGAGATTGCAGGCATACTCGCTTTTATTGCACACCATTATCAGCCTCATGAGGGAAACAATATTTTAGGCTTTGCAATATTTGGTGCAGTCTTTATTAATGCCACTTTTACCTTTTGGCAAAACTTTAAAGCCGATAAGGCGATGGAAGCCCTACTCAAACTTATGCCCACAATTATAAAAGTCAGACGAGAAGGTACATTACAGGAGATCGATGCAAGTGAAATAGTACCCGGAGATATTATAATTTTGGAAGAAGGTGACAAGATTGCGGCCGATGCGGTACTTCTTGAAGCTGCTGAACTCTATATAAATACATCTTCACTCAACGGAGAGTCAAAACCTTCAAAAAGAGAACTCCACCCAAATACAAATGCAAACCGTGCGATTGAAGCAAAAAATATGGTTTTTGCAGGTACAAGCGTTGTCAGCGGAAGCGGTGAAGCGGTAGTGATTTCTACAGCCATGGCAACCGAATTTGGCAAGATTGCAACTATGACCGGAACTATTGAAAAAGGTCTTACACCTCTTGAAAAAGAGGTAATCAATATGACTAAAATCTTAACAGCCTTAGCCTTGTTTGCTGGAGTCATATTTTTTATTCTCGGAATATTTTCAGATAAAGGGATTTTAATAGCAGCTATCTTTGCCCTCTCTTTAATCGTTGCAAACGTTCCAGAAGGACTTTTACCGACTATCACACTTTCTCTCTCTTTAGCTTCACAGCGTATGGCAAGACGCAACGCTCTTATAAAAAATCTAGCTTCTGTACAAACACTCGGTAGCGTTACGACTATCTGTACAGATAAAACAGGGACTTTAACAAAAAACGAGATGACTTTACAAGAGATCTATCTAACAAGCGGTGAAGAGATCTCTATCAGCGGCAGCGGTTATGCTACCCAAGGGGATTTTACAATCATAAACGAAAAAGACAACTCCAAAGAGCTTTTAAAAGGTTTTCTAGAAGCCTGCTGGTTTAACTCACGTGCTACGATAGAAGAAAATCAGCCTATCGGTGATCCGACGGAACTTGCACTTGTAGTAGCGGCACACAAATATAATCTCGAATACAGGTTTCATAAAATAGCCGAAAAACCTTTTACAAGCGAACGAAAAATGATGTCCACTTTTGGTCAAGTGGACTCTAAAGAGCTTCTTTTTGTTAAGGGGGCTGCGGAGATTATTTTTGAAAAATGTTCCTACTACAGAGACAGCGATGGAGTCAAACCCTTTGATCAAAATGCTCAAAATACAATGGAACAAGCTTTAGAGAAACTGGAAAACAAAGCTTACAGAGTTTTAGCCATTGCCATTAACGATCAAAACAATGAAGAAAATTTAACCCTTTTAGGTTTAAGTGCTATTATGGATGTTGCTCGTCCTGAAGTAAAAGAAGCACTTGAGACATGCTATAGTGCAGGAATTCGAACAATTATGATTACAGGAGACAATCCAAATACCGCTGCAGCTATTGCCAAACAGATAGGTTTACGTTTTGACGGAGTTATCAGCGGAGATGATGCAGCAGCACTCAGCAATGAAGAGCTTCAAAAAATTCTTATGGAAAAAACATATATTTTTGCAAGAATGGCTAGTAATCAGAAACTAAAAGTAGCAGACGCTCTTCAGGCAAACGGTGAAGTGGTTGCCATGACGGGTGACGGAGTCAACGATGCGCCGGTGCTTAAAAGAGCCGATATCGGTATAGCTATGGGAAGTGGTACCGATGTTGCCAAAGAAGCAAGCGATATGGTTTTACTTGATGACAACTTCAACTCTATAGTAGCAGCTATTGAAGAGGGACGAACTGTATACTTTAATATTAAAAAATTTGTCACTTATATCCTCTCCTCAAATGTTCCGGAGATTGTCCCATATATTCTTTCCTTTTTTCTAAAAATTCCAAATCCATTATCGGTTATACAAATTCTCTCTATCGATCTCGGTTCAGATATGCTTCCGGGACTAGCTCTAGGAAGTGAAAAGCCGGAAAAAAATATTATGAAACGACCACCCGTTGGGAAAAATGAAAAAATACTCGATTGGGAAGTATTTAAACGTGGTTACTTTTTTGTAGGTATCATCGAAGCAAGTGCTGCTATGTTTGCATTTATTACATTTTTACTTGCTCACGGTTGGCAATATGGAGAAATTCATTTAAATGATCCTGTGTTTCATGCCCAGGCAATGACCATGACTCTTCTTGGAGCTGTAACAAGCCAATTGGCAAATGTTTGGACTATGAGAAGTTGGGATTTTAATATTTGGAATATGAGTTTGACTTCAAACAAAATGCTGCTATTTTCTAATGTTGCAGTTTTCATTTGGATTTGGGCAATGCTCAATGTTGAGGCAATACAAAAAATCTTTAATACGGCGTATATACCGCTTTCCGATTTATGGATCCTTATACCCTTTCCTATACTCGTCCTTGTATCTCATGAAACCTATAAATTCATAAGATTGAAAAAGATACAATCACAATAATAAAATACTTAAACGATAAAAGGAAAAACAAATCAAAACTTACTTTTTGATAACTTTATGTGTACTGTTTTGGTCTATAAACTTTGTACTCGGGAGATTTATCAAAGATGACATAACTCCGTTAGAACTGGCATTTTTTAGATGGTTTTTCGTCTTTTTAATAATCTCGCCTATCTTAATAAGCAGATATAAAAACATAGTACGTGCTTTCAAACAAAATTTTATAATTTTAACTGTCTTGGCAATACTTGGAATTACAACTTTTAATACCCTGTTATACATAGGCTTAACAGATACAACTTCTACAAATGCATTGATTATCAACTCAACCGTACCAATCTTAGTACTTGTATTGTCCTATTTCATCTTACAACAAAAGATAAACTTCCATCAAACTACGGGAATACTCTTATCAACTGTAGGGGTAGTGTTTTTAATGCTCAAAGCCGACATTGCAAACATATTTGTTTTGGAGTTTAACAGAGGTGATATTCTTATTGTTATATCTGCAGTCTCTTGGGCTTTATACTCTGTTTTGGTAAAGTTCAAGCCAAAAGATTTAAATGATTTTGAATACTTTGCCACTATAGTGACTATAGGTCTGATCTTCTTATTGCCATTTTATCTATCTGAGGGGTATTCAGTTCAAAAAGAGTTAGAGGTCTTACAAAACAACTATTTAGTCTTTTTGTATGTATCTGTTTTTGCATCGATAACATCGTACTATCTATGGCATTACGGGATCGATCAGATTGGTGCATCAAAGACGGCACAGTTTACTCACCTGATGCCTGTATTTGGCATCATTTTAGCTTCCATATTTTTAAAAGAAACCTTGGAAAATTATCATCTGCTCGGCGCTGCTTTGATCGCCTTAGGGATATATCTGTCTTTATTTTATAAAAAAGGGAAAGAAGCAAAGCTTTTTCAATGAAGATCCCGTACACACATAGTAGCATACTCTTCACACGTATCGCTTGCTGAAACAAAACCGTTGCCGCTAAATATAGTAAATATATTATACTCATCTTTTGGATCGGAATCTTTGCTCCAAAAGACATTTTCAGTGAAATTGTGAAACTTCTTTTTAAGTGCAGTATTCTTTGACAAGCTTATTAGCTCATCTTTAGTAGGTAGTCTCCAATCTCTGTGTCCTGCAAGCTGAAGCTGCTTGCAGTAACCGTTTGCAAGTTTCCAAATTTCTACAAGTGCTTCATTACTATCTTCCCATTCTAGTTTATTTTTAGTGTCTTTAACCGTATTCTCTTGAGCATTTAAACTAAATGAAAAAACTAACAACAAAACAACAAAGAAATTTTTTACCATATTTACTCCCCTAATCCAAAAACGTTTGACATTGTATTGATATAATTAAAATACCCTACTATCGCAACTGCCTCAAGAATCTCGTGCTTACTCCAACCTAGTTGATATAGGTGTTGATGATCCTCTTGCATAATTTTATAATTATCTTTTTGCGAAGCTCTTATACAAAAACGAAGAAGTTCTTTCTCTTTCTCTTCTACCTGCATAGCATCGATGCCGTTTAAAATAGCTTCTATTTTCTCTTCACTAAGTCCTAACATTTTAGCTATGTTCTTATGAACTCCGACACACATTTTACAGCTATTTTCTTTAGAGATTAGTAATGCGATAGCTTCTTTTATGTCATAACTGAGATATGTCTCATCCAATAAGAAAGACTGCACCATATTATCCGTCGCAAAATATATCTTTTCATCAATAGCCAAAAGTTTAAAAATCTCACCTAAACTGCCTGTTTTTTCTAAAATCGGACGTGCTTTTTCCTGAATGTCCGTACTCATCTCTTCAAATTCCGGTAAATCTATATATGCCATTTTATTTCCTTGTATTAATTTTTTCTTCTTCAGCTTTATCTACATAATTAAGCGTCGGCAACATATATGCTCCAATAAGCATGATAATTCCAAAACCTATTGTTATTATACCACCATACTCGATCGCAAAATCAGGTAATCTAATTTGTCCATAATCCGGACCCAATATACTTTTTATAAATGGAAAACTGTATGTAAAAATCAGTCCGCCTATCATACCGCCTATAACTCCTACAAAAGCATCTATTCTACCCTCTGATACAGATACGAAAAATGCCGATGGACATTTGCCAAGCATTACCAAACCTATACCAAAGATTACTCCGCCTAAAATCAAACCGCCTATGATTGCAGTTTTCGGGCTAAATGTTGCATAACCGTTTGCTACGAGTATATAAAAACCTATACTTGATATTCCTACAGTCGTCATCGCCATACGTATAGCTAAAGTGTCTTCAAAAAGTAAAAACCCTGCCATTTTTTCAAATTTATCCAGTCTTGAATACATTATGATAAGTCCAAATAAAAAGCCTATGAACAATACTAAAGCTATAGAGCCGTGTTCTTGATTTTGTACTAATTCAAACATCTTTTTTAACCTTTTTCTTGTAAAAGAACCTGCCAAACAACATTCCCGTTCCAAGAGCTACTATTGTAAATACAAAACCGCTCACAGCCATTTGTGATCCGCCTGAAAGTACATGACCTGCATTACATCCACCTGCTAGTCTTGCTCCAAACACTAAAAGAAAACCACCAATAAAACTCCAGAACATTCTTGATTTTACAGAGGTGTTTTTTCTCTCTTTCCATAATGTTGGGATGCAACTGATTCTAAAACTTTTTGTAAGTACTAAAGATGTAAATAGTCCACCGATAAATACGCCTATAAGCATTACTGCTTCCCAAGAACCTACTGTTTTAATCTGTTCTACATATTCATATTTTGACTCATCTAAACCAAATAAAATTGTCGATAGATAGGCCATTCCTGTAGATGCACCTATAGGACGGTCTGCACCCCATTCCGAAAAAGTGAAGATAAATAATATACTCATCATTATCCCACCTACCCACCACGGTATATATCTAGGCATTCATTCCTCCATAAAAATAAAAAGCGTAAAGTAACACTTAACGATAAAATTATATGCTATAATTCTTAACTTTTATTTAAAGGCAGTGTATGGAATATAAGATCTCAGAGGTAGTGACAAAAACGAATGTTCCAAAATCAACTATTCTCTACTACATCAAAGAGGGTTTACTTCCTGAAGCAAAAAAAATTAAAGCGAATGTACATAAATACAGTGATGAGCATATAGAATTAATCAAATATATAAAGTATATGCAAGAAAGTATGGGAAGCTCTATTGAGGAGATCAAACTCGCTTTAGAGAAGAAAAACGATTCTTTTTCAGGCTCTTATGCCATGCTCGCCCCTCTTATGAATACACTTAGCGGTGAAAGCGGTTTTGAACAATATAAAAAAGATGAGTTCATAGAACATTTCGATATCAATGTAGAGCTATTAGAAGAGCTTTTAAACGATGAGATCATACTCCCTATACATGAGAATATCTTTACAAAAAAAGATGCTACTATCATAACACTAGTTGAGCATTTTTTAGAAGTTGGAGTCAGTTATAACATACTCAAAGAATATCTCTCACATGCACAAAAACTAGCAAAACTTGAACAACAGATGCAAAAAGAGCTTTGCGATGTAAAAACGGAAGAGAATTTTTCGCTGCTTTGGAAAATCATGTTTGATACACTCTTTAATGCCAAAGAGTATATCTTTAATCGTTCTACTTATAAACTACTTAAGCAGTCGCTGAAAGAGGAGATAAACTCCAAATAGGAGTTTTTACTGGTGATTTTGTACTGTCGGCGGTACAATCGCACCTGAAGCCTGCATAGAGATAGCTTCAGGATATGTTTTGTAGTGAGTTCTGACTGCATTTGCCAATCTTTTTTTTACACTCTCTTCAACATTAACTACACCCTCGCCTAAAGCTTCTATAATACTTTCTAAAAGTTTGTCTTGTGGTTGAGGCATCAATTCTATCCAACTTTTAAGCAATTCAACATCTATATGTGATGGGATAGAGCCCATAATACCAACATCGTTTTGGTCATGTACTAAAAGTCCCGATGTAGTTCCGCGATCAAGTGTTAAAACTTGGAAAAGATACGTTGTATGATAAGCCAACTGTTCTTTTTGATCTGCTTCATTAATCTCTGGATTATTTTCAATTGCCGCAGAGATGATAGAAATATACTGATCGATTACTGCTTTACCAAAACTAAGTGCAAAAGTCCTGTCAATTACAAAATCACCGCTACTGAAGTTTTCTAAATAAAAATGGCTCACTCCACGAGTTCTTTTTAAAACGGGGATATGAAAATAGCGATCCCCTTGTGCACTTCCCTCTTCATAAAATGGTCCGCTTGCCTTATATAGCATTGCTTCAAAAGCTTCTTTATCATCTTCATTAGCAATTGAAGGGTTGAGATCAGCCATCAATCTCCAGTACATCTTTCCATCTCTCATCTCTGTCAGGGAAATATGCATATGCATCGACGGTACTCTTGGGTTTTTCGGATGGATAATAGTAGAGATAGCAGTTGCAGAGCTTAATTTTTTTGTTTCATCATCATCGTAATGTACTTGAGAAACATTTACAGAACCTCTGTTAAAAATACTTTTATCACGTGCTTCATAACGGCTTCCACCACCATGATTTCCATTATCGCGTAACCACTCCACTTTCTCAAAAGGTTTATTTTCACCAAACTTTTTACTTACTCCACTTAGTTGGCTTGCAAAGTAAGTTTGCAATTCTGTAACTACATTTAAAGCGTCCTCTGCATATTTGGATTTTGCGAGTATCATTTTACTTTGCCTTTGGTCTGAATGCTTTGATTACATCTTCATTTGTTTCGATGTACGGACCTTCGATCAAGTCTATACAATAAGGCACTGCAGGGAAAACTGCATCTAAACACTCACGAATTGACTTTGGTTTTCCAGGTAGGTTAATAATAAGAGATTTCCCTCTAATTCCAGCAGTTTGTCGAGATAAAATAGCTGTTGGAACATACTGAAGACTTACTTGACGCATCAATTCACCAAAACCGGGCATCATCTTGTCACAAACATTTTCAGTAGCTTCTGGTGTAACGTCACGCGGTGCTGGACCAGTCCCGCCAGTTGTTACAACTAAACAGCACCCCGCTTCATCACATAGCTCTTTCATTGTCGCTTCAATATGATCTTGTTCATCAGGAATACATCTGTAAACAATTTCAAACTCGCTTTTTAAATAATCTTTCATAGTGTCTTGAATCGCCACACCAGAGATATCTTCATAAATCCCTTTACTCGCTCTGTCACTAGCTGTAATTACACCTATTTTAATTTCACTCATAATTGTTTTCCTTTCTTAGTTCATTTGTAAAAAATGGTTTGCTCTTTTGATCGAAGTTACATTCGCAACTTGCCTAAAAAACTGGTATGCACCGTGCGGGTCTATAATTTTATCTTCAAAACCGAGATATACTTCTATCACTACACCTGCATCAACTATTTTCTGCAAAGATTCTAAATCCCATTCATACTCTAATAGTGTTTGTAAATCGTCTATTGTATCTGTATCATTTGTTTTGACTATTTTTTTCTCATACGGAGCAAAACAAGAATCTAAAAAGTTTTGCAGATATACTTCTTTATTTTTTTTGTACGACATCAACTGCAAACGCTTAAATTTCTCATCTTTTGTTTGAAAAAAAGCAGGTGAAAAGAGTTGCAGGGTATCTACCCTTTTTGACTCTTTAAGAGACTGTTGTACAGCTTCAAAAGCTTTTATGGCACCGTAACTAAATCCACAGACAGCATATTCACTATTTTTTATATATGGTTGAAACAGGTATGCTTCATCCTTTAAAGAAAAACCGCTAAAGAACTGAGCCATGCCTATCCTAAATACTTTAGAATTTCTTTTTTAGTGATGCTTTCTTTTTCATACAGAACTGCTTCGAGTTTCTCAATAACATCTAAAGAGGACTCTAATAGTGTTTGTGTCTCTTGATAGAGCTTGTCAAGTACAACTTTTTGTTCCTCTTCTGCTGCTAAGATCGAAGAACTCATACCATACTCTTGACACATTCTTTGTACAATCTCTTTTGCTTCATCAAGATCTTGTTTTGCAGAACTAGAGTGTTGTTGATATTTTAGATCACACGTCACAGCTCCAGCTAAATGCATCTTTACCTGCGCTTCTAAATCTTGTTGTAGAAATGCTTCATTGCTCACAGGTAAAAGCTTTTCGTTTGAGAGCATAAGTTTCTCAAATGGAAGATCAAAATAAGTCGCAACAAATGCTTTTCCAGCTTGGTAAGTCACTAAATAAGATTTTTGTTTATCGTTAAGCATTTGAAGTTTTTTCTTGCCAAACATCACTTTGTCTTTTACCTGATAAAAATGTTCCAATGTTACTTGAAACTCATTTTGACGCAGTGCTAAGAGTGCTGCTTCGTTTACAAGTGCAGCCAAAGCAGCACCATTAAACCCTACAGTCATATCGGCAACTTGTTTTAAATCCACTTCATGTGGTACTTTTGCCAAGTATTTTTCCAAGATAGATGCACGCTCTTTTTTTGTAGGTAATTCCACAAAGATTCTACGATCAAAACGTCCTGCACGAAGCAATGCCGGATCAAGAACACCAATGTTATTTGTAGCTGCAATCACTATTACGCTGCTTGAAGCTTCAAAACCGTCCATTTCTGTAAGGAGTTGATTGAGCGTTGCTTCACGTTCATCATTTCTTTGTCCGTCACGTTTTTTACCGACAGCATCAATTTCATCAATAAATATGATACTCGGTGCATTTTTCTTAGCTGTAGCAAAAAGCTCATGGACACGCTTTGCACCCATACCGACATAGATCTGTACAAATGAAGCACCACTTTGATAATAAAACGGTACACCAGCAGCATTTGCAACCGCTTTTGCAATCATAGTCTTCCCGACTCCCGGAGGTCCTACAAGTAAAACACCGCGTGGCAGACGAGCTCCAAAACTTTTATAACGTTTTGGATTTTTCATAAAGTCTATAATCTCTTCTATTTCAAGTTTAACGTCACTTATTCCGCCGATATCATCAAAACTGACATCTGTTTTTATTGCCTCTATAGGTGCTGAAATTTCAGGTTTAGTCGAGACGTCTCTGCTAATTCCGTTTTTCGTTATTTGTAATCCATCACGTTTTTGCAAAAACCGTAATAATATAGATCCCAATCCTAAGAAAAGTACTAAAAGAAGGATATATACAAGTATGTTTGAGTCACCGCCAACTTCCACTTTATAGTCTGTAAACATCTGCGGTGTTACTTGAGAAGATGCTATTTTAAAATAACCGTTATCTGTTTTTAAATATACATATTCTTCTGTTGCTACAACTTTTTTTACATCTCTGTCATGTAACATTGCACTAGCTTGAGCCAGAGTAATACTGTCTGCATTATCACGCAGAATAGCAAAAAGCACTAAAATAATGATAAAAAAAGCAGAACCGATAAGCGCTATACGATTTTTTTTAGAATTTAGCATAATTAAACTCCTCTTTTATCTCGTAATCATTGAGAGTAATCCAGTTTCCTAATAAATCTTCATCCGAATCAATAATTATTTTGTTAAAATGCTGGTCTAGTCCATGAAAATGACCATCTTTAAAAGATTCTACCAAAACTTCCAATTCCCCAGAAAAGTTTTTTCTAAAATCATAATTTTTCTGCGCAACTAAGGCTTCCAACTCATGAAGTCTCTCTTTTGCTATTTTACCATTTACTTCAGGTTTCATTGTAGCTGAAGGCGTACCGTCACGTTTAGAGTAAGTGAAAGCATGCAAGTGAGTCAAAGGAAGATTACGCGCATTCTCCATTGCTTCTTTCCAAAGCTCTTCACTCTCTCCAGGATGTCCTGTAATAAAATCAGTTCCAATTGCAAAACCTTTGTCTGCTAACATCTCAAACAGTTCCCTGTCTTGCTTGTATACATTACGTCTGTTCATAATTTTCAACATTTTTGGAGATGTATGCTGCAGAGCAATATGAAGATGTTTCTCTAGCCAAGGTTCATCTAAAACCTCTTTGAACTCATCAGTAATCTGAATCGGTTCGACACTTCCTAAACGAATACGGCGAACTCCACGGATCATACTCATACGCTTCATTAGTTTTGCCAGCGATGTTTTTGTATCTTGACCGTATGAGCCGACGTTTGTTCCTGTTAAGATAAACTCACCAAAACCATTAAGTGCTAATTTCGATACCTGTTCAACAATGCGCTCTTCATCCATACTTCTTGCATCACCGCGTACATAAGGGATAATACAGTAAGAACAACGAAAATTACACCCCTCCTGGATCTTGATAAACGCCCTACTTTTACCGATAAATTCACCTACAACCGCATCATCAACATGATTTAAATCACCTTTTTCGTAAAAAGGCTGTTCTTGGTTCAAAAGAAAATCTATCTTTTGTTTTTCACTCTGTCCAAATACTCCGTGAATGCGATTCTCTTTTAAAAGAGACTCCCCTTTTGTATGTGCTCCACATCCGGTAAGGAATAACTTCGCACCGCTGCCGCTTTTTTCTATTTGTGAAATATAAGAACGCACATGAGTATCAGCACCATTTGTTACCGTACAAGAGTTGATTACAATCATATCTGCTTCAGCTTCATTCTCCGTAATCTCATACTCTTTTAAAGCACTCATCATTACTTGAGAATCGTAAAGATTTGTACGGCATCCAAATGTTTTAAAATAAACTTTTTTCATTTACACCAACTCATTTTCTGGCATTGCAGAAGGTTTTGAACTTTTCATATCTACATGAAGTTTTTGTGTTGGGTATGCTATGGTGATGTCATCTTCATCATTAAACGCATCTATAATCTCTGTAGAGATCACACTTCTTAAAGTCAATGTAGCATATGCATTTGTCAAATACCACGCTTCAATATTTAAACCGTTATCTTCGATAAATGAATATATTCTCGGTTCTACATTTGTATTTTTTAAACTATAATGCTGGCGTAATCTGTTTAACTGTTTTCTCGTAATATCCGTATACCCTTTTGAATACTTTTTCGTGATCTCTTTTACTAAATACATCGCTTTTTTATGATTTGAATCAAAAGTAATAGTGATCTTAATTCCATCCCAAACAGTTTTGAGTGAATTGTGCGTATAGTTTGCAATCATCTTAGTAAATACGTAGTTATTTGGTATGAAAATGATACGACCTGCTCTTCTGTTATGGACAACAGATGTTAAAGTAACATCCTCTAAAATTGTAATACGAAGAAGTGAGATATCTAAAACATCTCCTACATACTGCATACCGTCCATATCCACACGAATTCTGTCTCCGACATGGATACTACCACCTATTACGATTACCAACCAGCCTAAGATACTCATAAACCAGTCTTTCATTGCAATGGCGATACCGGCAGATGCAAATCCTAAAATAGTTACTAGATAAGAAGCATTTTCAATATAGTTAAAAAATATAATTAAGATAATGATCGTAAAGTTTGTAAAGGTGATGATCTTGTTTGCCATATAAAAACGTTCATTATCCGTAATATATTTTTTAACAATAAGTTTCAGCGTTAAAAAGATAAAAAATACTACAAGAATAGCTATACCGATTTTAATCAGTCTATAAACCTGTGTTTCAATCCCTTTATTTATATTTACCGCTGCGATATCAAGTCTTTTTTGATACACTTCTAAAGTAGCACTCATTGTATCAAGTGCACGTTCAAAACGCGCAACCTGCAATTGTTGTTCTTTTAACTCTTCTGCATATTTTTCATTATCAAACTCTGCAAGCTTTTTATGAATATCAAGCTCTTTCTTTAAAACGCTTATCAGTTCTGCAAGATTTTTCTTTTTCTTCTTATAATCTTCCAGATTATTATTAAGTGTTTTAATCAGAGACATCCCTGTAAAGATATCAAATGGATTGGTAATTTCAGGGCTCTCTTCTATTTTCGGAGGTGTAATAAGTTCTGAAAACGGCGTATAGTGTTCATCTTTTAGCTGACCGATTTGCGTTGTTAAAATACTCTCTTTTGCAATCAGACCGTTTAACTCATCAATCTCTCTTGCACTTCGTCCATGTTTCGTGAGCCATTGAATTCTTTCTTTAATCTTATCAAGTTCATCTTTAACACGTAAAGCCGCTAAATATGTTGCATAACTTTTAATCCAAACATTTTCATCTGATATTGCTGAACTTATATCTAAAAGCTGATCTTCATACTCTTTTATTTGTTCTTGTACTTGTAAATCATTAGGAATTGAAAGATTTGCATCTTCCACAGCCAATAGCAATGTTTGAAAAAATAAAAGTAAGAAAAACAGCAAACTTTTTTTCATTAATGTTCTCCAAATTGTTCTAGTACTGAAACTACAGTCTCTTTTGGAATATCATCTAACATTTGCACACCGCCGATTGATTCAGGCACGATAAACATAATATTTGCATCTGAACTTTTTTTATCTAAAAAAAATGCTTCATAAAAAGCCTGTACATCTTTGATTGCATAACTTGTCGGTAAATCATATTTATTGAATACCTTTGCAACACGAAAAGCTTCATCTTCACTCATCATTCCCAGCTTAACTGCAAGCTGGTTTGCCATGATGATACCGATAGCTACTGCTTCTCCGTGCAGATACGTTTTATACTTCGTTTCATTTTCGATTACATGACCAAATGTATGTCCATAATTCAATGCTGCACGCAGTCCTCTTTCTTTTTCATCTTGTGCTACAACAGATGCTTTTGTTTCAACTGCTTGTTTAATAGCTTCTTGCAATACTTTTGGATCTTTTAGATCGGCACTCTCAAGATATTCAAAGAACTCTTTGTTGAAAGTTACTGCCATTTTTACGATCTCTGCTACACCTGCACCAAATTCACGATTTGGAAGCGTTGACAGGAAATGAGGATCAATATATACTGCACGAGGCTGATGGAAAGCACCAATAAGATTTTTGCCGTATTTGTTATTCATACCCGTTTTCCCGCCGACACTTGCATCTACCTGAGAAAGAAGTGTTGTAGGAATTTGAATAAAATCGATCCCTCTTTGATAAATACTTGCCGCGTATCCAACCATATCACCAATAACACCACCGCCAAAGGCAATTAACATAGACTTTCTGTTAAAACGATGGTTGAAAAGTGATTCTAAAATCATATCTATGCTTGCTTGATTTTTATATTCTTCCCCATCAGGAACTGTAATGATGTAAAGTTCTTTAGCATCGATTTTTGCAAGTAAGTACGATAGGTGCAATCCTGCAACTTTAGGGTTTGTTACTATCGCTACTTTTGTATCTAAGTTGATCTGTGGTAATTGATCGATTGTTATTGTGTATGAGTTATCTATAACTTGCTTTAAGGGTATATTGACTTCCATTATCTTTCCAAAATAAATTAATTATGGTAGATAATACTTAATTATTACTAAAAAACGAATAAATCTAAAAGATTTTAGAGTTGTACAGGGATAAAAATCTGATGAAATTCATCAAGTTTAAAATAAAGTCTTTCACTGTCAGTTGAAAGTAATGAACTCATTCTGCGTTTTGTCAATTTTGACGTAAACGGAAGGATCTGAATAAAGTTCTCTTTTTGTTTTAAAACTTTAATTGGATTTTCTTTCTCTTTAAACACTTTAATCGATTTTGAAAAGATAGTAGCAAGGTTATTAAAATGTTCAATTACCTGCTCTTTGTCATCTTGATGTTCTTGCAAATAATTGTAAAGTTCAAGATTGAAATTCATCTGTTCCGAGATATCAAAAATAGTAGCAGAGATCTTTTCCAAATCTCTGTTATCTGATAAAATCAGTGATGCATCTTTAAGTGTACTAAAATCACGGTTTGCCAGTTTTAAAACCGGTACATGCGCTTCATAAAGGGCTTTTCTCACATAATAATCAGCAAACATTTCACGCGCAACAATAACCAAACCGACATGATATGATTTAATATCATTTAAGAAATTCTCTTTTAAATTAATGCTCTCGTAATCTATATCTATTGTCACATCAATACTTCTATAATCTTTTATATATTGTATTAATTCAATGTCCGATGGATTAACAATTTTAATTACAAGCTTATGCTTTAATTTCGAATACACATAGATTGAACGGCGAACAAGTTTTTTAATATTTTCCTTGTCAACAATGTTCATATCTATAAATAAAAATACGTTTGAGCCAAAAGGTTCAGGAAACTGACCAAGTTCTTGTTTAATGGCACGATATACAGACTTGAGTACTGCCGGTTCACCAACAAGTAATAATAGGTCATTCGGCTGTATCATTCTACGACGTGAAGGCATAATAAGTTTTCTATTTCTATAAATAGCAACTATACGCCAGTTTTTCTGCTCAATTACACCCATATGACGATAGACGAATGAACTTCCAAAAGGAACGAGTACTTCCATGATTTCACCCTCGCCTATTCCGACATTTTGAGCGATCACAGGTACATTAGGAAGATAATCCAGTAAACGGGAAGCTAAGATCTCATTTGAATTTACTAAAACAACATTAGCATCATGATTAATCATATTCCATTGATTAAGCACAATAACTCGAAGTTGTTTTTTGATCGAACGAATATTTTTAATTGTATTTTCTACATCCGCTTGATTTTCCATAGCAATAACAACTTGGATAAATTCCATTTTAAGTAAATTGGCAAGCTTGTAAAAACTTGTCGGATCGAATTCAAAGAACTTAAATCTTGCAGGATTAACTCCATCATAAGTAACAGGCTTTGTTTGCACAATATAATAAATATTGTCAGTAGTGTAAGTTTCACTTACCCTTTGAATAAAATGCTGTCCAATGATTCCATCACTGATGATAAGTATTTTTTTCATAATTTAATCTCTTTTCAAAGCATTCGAAGCTTTCACCCAGATCTGCTTTTGTGCTTTTTGCCATTGTTTATTTACAAAGTAGCCGCTTATTTGGATCCACTTCCCTATACGCAGTGTAGAGGTAAAAGAGGTTGACTTTTCCCATTTAGCAATCTCTTTCCCATCTATCGATGAATATATTATACTATCTTGATTGAGTCTATATGTAGTCGGAGTAGTATCCTTCTCTTGTTTCTCTCTCATTTTTAGATTTGGAAATTCATTGTCCTTTTTTTCTATGCATTTATCTGTATTTATTTTATTATTCAAACTAATAATCTTTTTTTCTTTTATTTTTACAGTATTTTTATTTTTATTTTTTAAAGAGTTTTCTAGTTTTTTTATTTGGTTTTCCAAATTTTTTATTTTATTTATATATATTTCATTATTTGCTAAATTTTCTTTTTGTGTTTGGAGGCTTGTTTGACATTCTTGAAGTTTTGTTTGAGAGAATTCATAGTCAATGCGCAATTTTTCTATATCTTTAACAATTGATTCAAGCCTTTGCATCTCATCTGCATTAAGAGAAATCAATAAAAAACATATAAAGAAAAAGAACTTCATTTTAAACCTTTTTAACTAATTTCACACCCATTTCCGCATGGTGTGTATATGGAAATTGATCAAATAATGCCATAGATTTAATTTCATGAGTTTGTGTCAATATTTCTAGATCACGTACTAATGTTTCAGGATTACAAGAGATATACACTATATGATCGTATTGGGCAGAGAACTTACATGTAAACTCATCCATTCCCGAACGTGGAGGGTCTACAAATATAGAATCAATATTATAACTTTGCATATCTATATGTTTCATCCTATTGTATTCTCTTGTACCTTTAAGGGCATCAACAAATTCTTCTACACCCATACGGATAAACTCTATATTTTCTACATCATTTAACGCCATATTTGTTTTTGCAGCATTTATAGAGCTTTTAGAGATCTCAGTTGCAAGTACTTTGTCAAACGTATTTGCAAATGGAATGGTAAAGTTCCCTGCACCGCAATAAAGTTCAAGTAAATCACCTTGATGTCCGGCAAACGCATCCATGGCCCAAGTAATCATTTTTTCGTTCACTCTTGGATTAGGCTGAGTAAAAGAGTTTTCTATATAATTAAATTGATATATTTTATCCTGAAGTGTCAAGCTTTCGGTAATATAATCTTGACCTACTACAAGTTTTTGCTTTCTAGCACGTCCAATTATATAAATACCTAACTCATCGGCGATTTGTGCAGCTATTTCCTGCCACTTTTGATCTAATTGTCTATGATATAAAAGGGAAACAACTATCTCGCCGCTGCTAGAACTTAAAAAATCTGCACCAAAAAGTTTAAATCCAAGCTCATAACGTTCTATTGCTTCTAATAACTTAGGCATCAGTTCATTGATATAATCATTTACTTGAGGGCATTCCTCAATAAGTACTACACCTTTGTGTTCAATGTGGTTCATAGCATAGTGCAATTCATCACCAACATGCCATATCTTAAATTCACTGCGTGAACGGTAATTTTTTGTAGGTGAACGAAAGACTTCTATCTCTCCCGTAAAAAAGTTTGAAAATCTTTCTTTATTGATATCTACTTTTTGTTGCAGCTGTCCTTCATAACCGCTGTCATATACTCTACAAGCACCACATTCACCAAAATGTTTACATTCCAATACTAAATCCTATTTATATATACTTACCTACTTTATCGAGGCTATTAAATTTCCAATGAGTAGATTCCAACCGTCAATTAAGACAAATACAAGTATCTTAAATGGCAAAGAGATCATTACAGGCGGAAGCATCATCATACCCATCGACATTAAAATAGATGCAACAACCATATCAATTACCAGAAACGGTAAGAAAATTAAAAAACCTATCTCAAATGCCGTTTTTAGCTCACTGATTACAAAAGCAGGAATTACAACCGATAAAGGTACATCTGCAACTGTTTTTGGGTTTTCCATCTCCCTAATACGTAAAAAAAGTGCCAAATCTTTTTCTCTCGTATTTCTAATCATAAAATTTTTAAAAGGAAGCGTTGTCTTTTCAAAAGCTTCTTCATAACCAATTTTTTCTGCCACGTAAGGCTTAATCCCTTGATCATATGCTTTTTGACCCACAGGCTCCATCACAAAAAAAGTCAGAATCATCGCTAAAAGAACTAATACTTGTGTAGGTGGGACCTGTTGAGTTCCAAGTGCTTGTCTCAAAAAACCGAATACGATAACAAAACGAGTAAATGTCGTCATCACCATAACAAGTGACGGTGCTAAAAAGAGCAGTGTTAAAACAAGTAAAACATTCAGTGATGATACCAGTTGTTGGGGTGTATCAGGAGCTGATAGAGAAAGATTAACCGTCGGAACAGTTACGCTTTCAGCCCCAAACAATATACTAGAAAACACTACAAGCAGTGTAAAAAATTTTATCATTTTTTACTACTTCGCTTTATCAAGTATAGATGTAGCTTTTTTTTGTGAAGCCTCTGTTTTTTTCCCGAAAAAGTGAAGTTCAACTCTTCTATTTTTTTCTCTACCTATTCTTGTAGCATTCGTTGCCACAGGTTGATACTGTGCATATCCAGTCGCATTCATACGTTTTGGATCAACGCCGTCAATTTCAAGTTCTTTAAGTACTGATATCGCTCTTGCAGTTGAAAGTTCCCAGTTGTCTTTAAATGGACTGTTAAGACCTGGTCCGCTGTCATCTGTATGCCCTTGTACACTTACTTCAACATCGTTTGGCATCTCATCAATAAGTAAAGACATTCTTTTTAAAAACAAAAGTGCATCTTGATTGTCTATTGTTGCACTTCCAGCCTTAAATAAAAGTGCCGCCGGCATTTTAATTACAAAACCTTCTTGAGCTTCTTCTAAAGTGATCTCCGGACCTTGTTGTTTTTCCACCATCTCATTTGCATCAGCAACAGCTTGTTGAATTCTATTTACAACTTCACTCGTTTCATCTTTAGTTTCTATAGGCGTAGATTCCTGAATACGTTTTTTAGAGATTTCTGTTTGTGTCCCACCCTCTAAAACACTCATAGCACCGCTAAGTGATCCTATCGCTTCAGAAACTTTTTTGGCATCCATACTTGACATAGAAAGAAGAAGCACAAAAAAACAAAGAAGTAGAGACATAAGGTCTCCAAACGCAGCCAACCATGCCGGCATACATGTTTCGCACTCAGGACACTTTTTCTTTTTTGCCATCAATTATCCATTAATCAAATTGACTTACACGTTCAGCAGGCGCTAAATATGCAAGTAATTTTGCTTCTAAAACTCTCGGTGCATCACCTGCTTGGATAGACATGATACCTTCTAAAATGATTAATTTTACAATCGTTTCATCATCATCTCTAATATTAAGAACATTGGCAATCGGTGCACCAAATATATTACCAATCATAGCACCATACATAGTTGTAAGTAAGGCAACTGCCATAGATGGTCCGATCGCTGAAGGATCCGCCATATTTAAAAGCATCGCAACAAGACCGATTAGAGTACCAATCATACCCATCGCTCCAGCAAGTCCTGCCCATGTTGAGAAAATTGCAGCCTGTGATTTATGACGAGTACTTGTTTGCTCCATTTCAATTTCTAAAAGTTCACGGATTGTATCCGGTTCACTTCCGTCAATTGCCATAGACAAACCTTTTCTCAAAAAGTCATTTTCTTCGTTGTTTACATCGCCTTCTAAAGCCAAAATACCTTCTTTTCTAGCTTTTGTTGCGAATTCAACCAGTTTTTTTATAAGTTCATTTACATCCTCTTCAGTAGGCTTTATTGCCACCATAAAGACTTTTGTAAACTTTTTCATCTGAGCAGGTTTAAATGCAATCATCAATGAACCGATAGAACCACCGATTACGATTAAAACAGAGGGGATATCAATATAAGGGCCGATACCTACACCCATCGCCATAGCCCCGAATAAAAGGGCTAAAATTAACACTAGACCAATGACCGTACCTAAATCCATCACAAACCTTATAAAATTTTATAAACACATTATAATACCACAAGTTAAATTAACTTTTATGGTAAAATTTTGAAATTAAACACAAATAGAAAGAGTTGTAATGGATTTAAACAATATTAGTATCGTTATTTTAGCGGCAGGTAAAGGGAGCCGCATGAAATCAAATAAAGCAAAGGTTTTACACGAAATTTCTGGTAAACCTATGCTATACCATATCATTAAAGCTTCTAAAGAGATTTCAAATGATGTTTCAGTTGTAATCGCGCATCAAAAAGAGGAAGTAAAAAAAGAGATGGTATCTTATTTTGACGATATTATTTTTGTTGAACAAGATGCTCAAAACTTTCCAGGAACAGGCGGAGCTATGAAAAATGTAGCACCAAAGAATGACAAAGTTCTTGTTCTCAATGGAGATATGCCTCTTATCACTGCAAAGTCTTTAGAAGGCTTTCTACAAAACGATGCAGATATTATTATGAGTATTTTTGATCTTGAAGATCCAAACGGTTACGGACGTGTAGTAATTGATCATAATAAAGTACAATATATAGTAGAGCAAAAAGACGCAAACCCTGCAGAACTTAACGTTACTACTGTAAATGCAGGTATTTATGCATTTAAAAAAGAAGTTTTAAATAAATATATCCCTCTGCTTTCAAACGATAATGCACAAGAGGAATATTATCTTACAGACGTCATTGCCATGGCAAAAAAAGACGGATTAACGATTGCACCGTTACTTGTTGATGAAGAACATTTTAAAGGGGTTAACTCTAAAAAGGACCTTGCTGATTCTGAAGTTATTATGCAAGAACGCATTAAAACGAAATGGATGGAAGCAGGTGTCAGCATGCAACTTCCTGAAACTATTTATATAGAAAATGAAGTTGTATTTGAGGGTGAATGTAGAGTTGAAAACGGTGTTAGAATCACAGGCAATTCGCAAATTATCAATTCAGAAATTAAAGCACACTCGGTAATTGAAGATAGTATAGTAAAAAATTCAGACGTAGGTCCATTAGCACATCTCCGCCCTGCTTCATCAATAGAAGATACACATATCGGTAACTTTGTAGAGGTAAAAAAAGCAACGCTAAAAGGTGTAAAAGCTGGACATTTAAGCTACCTTGGAGATGCCGAAATTGATGAAGGTACAAATATCGGTGCAGGAACAATCACTTGTAACTACGATGGAATAAATAAATACAAAACAAAAATTGGTAAAAATGTCTTTGTTGGAAGTGATTCCCAGCTTGTGGCTCCTGTTACAATTGCCGATGATGTAATGATTGCAGCCGGAACGACAGTAACAAGTGGTGAAGTTGATAGTGGAAACCTTGTAATCAGCCGAACAAAGATGAAACTCATAAAAAATTTTTATTACAAATTCTTTAAGAAAAAATAGCTTGGAAGTAACTCTAAGTATTTTAGGGTAAAATACACACTATAAAGACTATAGTAAAAGATATACAATGAATATTTCACCGAATTTACTTGAAAATAAAAAAATCATTTTAGCTGTTACTGGTTCTATTTCAGTATATAAAGCACTCGAACTTGCACGTTTGTATGTTAAAGCAGGTGCAGAAGTTCGTGTAGTGATGAGTGAAGCTGCAAAAAAATTTGTCACACCACTAACTTTTGAAACTTTAACATCAAACAAAGTCCTCGATGATACGAATGAGGACTGGACAAACGATCACAACCATATAAAACTGGCTCAGTGGGCAGATATTATGGTAATTGCTCCTGCTACGGCAAATACCATTGCAAAACTTGCCAACGCAATAGCTGATAATATTTTGCTTCAAGTAGCTCTTGCATTTCCGGATATGAAAATATTAGCCCCTGCGGCCAATACAAATATGATCCAGCATCCAATATCTCAAGCAAATCTTAAAATGCTGGGAATTGCAAACTATACAATTTTAAATACGCAAACAAAAGAACTGGCATGTAAAACAACAGGTGATGGTGCACTTGCCGAACCGTTAGATATTTTTTATGCAACTGCCAGAGAACTTCTTAAAGAAGATTTTTGGGCAGATAGAATGGTAATGGTTACAGGTGGTGGAACAATTGAGAAGATTGATGATGTCCGTTATATTTCTAATTTTTCAAGCGGAAAAATGGCGGCAGCAGTAGCAACGTCTCTTTATTTAAGAGGTGCTGATGTCAACCTTATCTCAACAAATCTACCTTCGGATCTACCGCAGGATATGCATAAACTTCATGTAGAAGACAGTGCTGAGATGCTGGAATATTTAGTTGATTCTATCCGAATTGCTAAAAAAGGGAAAGTTTCCAAAGCAACACTAATGCGTGATGAACATATTCATCTAATCCAAAAAACACCTTATCTCTTTATGGCGGCAGCAGTGAGTGATTATGTACCTGCATTTGTACAAAGCGGTAAACTAAAAAAAGAGATGCTTGGCGACGAATGGTCAATTGAGATGAAAAAGAATGTCGACATATTAAGTTCGATTGATAAAGATGGTATCAAAGTTATAGGCTTTAAAGCAGAAATGGATGAACAAAATGCAAAAACGAATGCAACAAATATGCTAAATTCTAAAAGCATTGATGCAGTTTGTTTAAATATTCTCAAAAATTCTTCAAGCTTCGGTACCGATACAAATGAAATAGAATTCATCATACAGAATAAATCTGTAATGATTCCAAAAGATTCAAAACTAAATGTTGCTTTTGAAATTTTGAACAATGCAAAAGAGTTAGAAAACTAATATGAATAAACTCGGTCATGTAGCAATTATAATGGATGGAAATGGACGCTGGGCAGAACTGCATAATAAAAAGCGCTCTGATGGACATGAAGCCGGTGCTAAAATTGTTCGCGGAATTACAGAGTTTTGTGCTGCTCATGAAGAAATCGAACGTTTAACGCTTTATGCATTTTCTACAGAAAACTGGAAACGTCCACGTCTAGAAGTTGAATTTTTAATGAAACTGCTTGACAAGTATATTAAACAAGAACTAGATACCTATCTCAAAAACAATATTCGTTTTGAACCTATCGGTGATCTTCGAGCTTTTTCCAAACAACTTCAAGCAACGCTCTTAATGGCACAAGAAAAAACAGCTCACTGTGACGGTTTAGTGCAATCTTTAGCTTTAAATTACGGTAGTCAAGATGAAGTATTACGAGCGTTTAATTCTCTTAAACATCAAGAGGGCGAAATTACAAAAGAGATGCTGGATAATGCACTTGATTGTAAATCTGATGTGGATCTTCTCATCCGTACAGGTGGCGATCACAGACTCTCAAATTTTCTACTCTGGCAAGCTGCTTATGCGGAACTCTTTTTTACTGATACTCTCTGGCCAGATTTTAGTACGAAAGAGTTTGAAAAAATTATAAAGAAATTTAAAAAAGTTGAAAGAAGGTTTGGTGGATTAAAATGATGGAATTACTTTTAGCAGCACTCTTTGGTATTTTATTTGGCTCGTTTTTAAATGTCGTTATTTTACGTATACCTGAAGGGGAAAGTGTTATTTTTATACCTTCTCATTGTACATCATGTAATACACCGCTAAAACCGTGGCATAATATTCCTCTTTTGTCTTGGATATTTTTAGGTGGGAAATGTGCATATTGTAAAGCTAAAATTTCTATGCAATATCCTATAATAGAGCTAAGTTCAGGAATTATTTTTTTTCTGGTTGCTTCGAAATACGGAGTTAATATTCCTGCTTTTTTTATCGCTATGAGTTTTTTAATGCTTTTAGCACTTTCCATGATTGACTTTAAATACAAAATGGTTCCAGATTCACTCAATCTCCTAGCCATTATTTTTGCTGTTGCAGGGGCTTCTTCACCGCAAATATTTTTAACACATGCTCAAAATGCACTTTTGTTTGCAGGTGGATTTACACTACTTCGTTTTGCACTTTCTTATTATCTTACATCATCGGTATATCGTGCTGGACTCAAAACAAAAACATCATGGAATAAATATTTTGATCGTACACCTATGATAGAAGCAATGGGGGAAGGTGATATTATGGTAGCGGCTACTATGGGAGCATTGCTTGGTATTAAATTGGGCCTTTTCGCAATCTTTTTATCGGCAATTTTAGCACTTCCTGTCATGCTTTTACTATTAAAGAGACCAGCAGAAGAGCAACGTGTACCTTTTGTACCATTTTTGGCACTGGCGACAATTATTACTTTTGTCTATGACTCACAATTTTTAGCTTTTCTTGAGGCAAACTTTTAATGGATAAATTAAGACGTTATATACTTTCTAATCTTTCTTCAGTATTTTTATCGATGTTTTTACCACTGTTTGTAATTGCATCTATGATCTTTTCAATTAAACTGGCGACGTATACCGCAATTATTAAACTTTCGCTTTTAGACATGATTAAACTCTATATGTTTGTGTTGCCTGATATCTTGTTTTACACACTTCCTATATCTTTTTTTGTAGCGGCAGTACTCTCGATATTCAAACTCTCTAACGATAATGAAATAGTCGTAATTTTTGCCCTTGGAATCAAACCATCTTTTTTGGTTAAAATATTATTTATTCCAGCATTTTTACTAACAACCTTACTTTTTATAGACTACCTTGTACTCTATCCACACACAAATAACCTTTCTGATAATTTTATTGATAAAAAAAAGAATGAAGCAAAATTCAATCTCTCTGCTAGCGAATTTGGAAACAACTTCGGTCCTTGGTTATTGTATATTGGTAAAGAAGATAAAAAGAATAGAAGATATGAAGATGTCTTGTTATTTAATAAAGAGAATAATGAAGAGATCCTCATCTCTGCAAAGCATGCAAATGTAATTAATGAGGATGGTGCACTACAACTTGAACTAAAAACCGGTCAAGGATATAGTTATTCAGAAAAAAAATTTACCCAAATAAATTTTGATGAAATGACTATTTATAATAGTTTACAATCATACCAACGAGCATACAAAACTCCTCTTGAATATTGGCTACCAAAAAATATAGACAGTATGACGTATGCGGAAAAATGGTTAGAAAACCAAACCCGTAAAACACGAGAAAGACTTATAATTACTAATACATTATTGAGCCTTTTTCCGGTACTTTCAATCTTTTTAGTAGTAGCTATAGGAGTTGTCCATGCTAGACATCAAAAATCTAAGATTTACCTCTATATCTTTTTGAGTATTATTCTATATTATGCAACTTCTATGTCCTTACATCGTGTTCTTGGTTTTCATGCAATTTACCTTGTAACTACTTTGTGGCTTTTAGGAACATATTATATTTATAGACAAACTATTACTAAAAGATTTTAATTATGAGAGTAGCGTTTGTTCTGGCTTACAACGGTACGCACTTTTTAGGTTCTCAGGTCCAAAAAAGTTCACACAATACTGTTTTTGGTCAACTCGAGCATGTATTACGACGACTCGGTATTGAAGAAAAAACTGTTGCCAGCGGTAGGACAGATAAAGGTGTACATGCTTCATATCAAGTAGCTCATGTTGATTTGCCCGATTTCTGGACAGACTTAAATAAACTCAAACGTGTTTTAAATGAGATGCTTCCATCCAGCATAAAGGTCAAAAAAGTATTTCATGTTCAAAATAATTTTCATGCCCGATACTCCGCAAAATCACGCGTATACAGATATATTATTAAAACGGGACAATCAAACCCTTTTGAAGCAGATTTTGTAACTTTTCTTGAAGAACCTAATTTCAATATCTTACAGCAAAATATAAAACTCTTCATCGGTCAACATGACTTTGCAAACTTTATGAAAACAGGCAGTGATACAAAAAGCTCCGTACGCGAAATATATAAAGCATTTGCGTATAAACACAAAGAGTATATCGTCCTCTATTTTGAAGCAAACGGTTATTTACGTACACAAATACGTTTTATGGTTGGTGCTTTGCTTGATCTAAGCAGTCAGCAGATTCACGAAAAACTAAACTGTAAAATCAATCACAAGCTCAAACCTGCACCTGCCAATGGTCTCTATCTTGCTAAAGTGAAATATTAAAAAGGACTCTTCATGTTTGAAAATGTAAAAATTCCAGAAGGGATAAATCCAGAAACTCTTGAACATTTAATGAATCCTAAAAACTACGGTAAACTGGATGGTGCTGATGGTGTAGGAGTAGCACTAGATGAAAAAACAAAAGAATACGTTATTTTCTATACAAAGCTTGAAGACGAAACTATTACAGATGTTCGTTTTGCAACAAATGGGTGTCAAGACACCGTCGTTATAGGTTCGATGTATACAGAAATGATTAAAAATAATACTTTAGAATATGCGAATAAAGCAATTCAAAAAATGAATGAAAAACTAGGAAGTATGACACCGCAACAAAAAGTATGTGCAGATATTGTTTTTACTGCATTTATAGCTTCAATCAAAAACTATGAAAATATTCTCAACGGTGCAAAAGAAGAGTTGCATGTTCTAAAAATGAAAGAGAGTTGTGAGGTGGAAGAAAATGAATAAAACATATCAAAAGAAACACGAACTTTGGTTAGGTATTTTATTTAGCTCTTTTGCAATCAACGATGAAGAGATCAAAGCACGCTTATATGATTTCTCCCAAATTGCTTTTCGTCATATGAAATGGCTGGGAAGTGATATTTTAGAAAGTAACGATGACTATAACTACGATCGAGACTACCAACTCCAAAAACATCAAAATGTATCTGAAATCTTAGAAACTTTAAAAATACAAATCTTTACAACTCAACAATACTACCCTGCTTCTATTTTAGGTCAACGATTAAAAACTGATGATGCTTATTTATTAGAATATATTGATCAACTCCTGACAGATGAGAATAAAAAGCAAACCGTAACCGCTTTTAATATGCAAAGAGAGTGGGAAAATCTTGATCAATCAAGTATTGATGCCTTAACACTCTTTTTATTTGAAGAATCGTATAAGGAGTATGAATTAATTTTAGTCTATGCATATATGCAAGCAAGAACAAAAAATCATCTCCATTTTAACATATTTCAAGACCTTATTGATGAATCGCATTTTCATCTAAAATCTTTTGGAAATATGATGTCAAAGTTAGGGATACTATCGGTCCCTAGACAACTTCATGAAATGACATATATGGTTACAGATCTAAATAAATTTGTTATAGATGGCATAGCTGAAGAGGAAGCTGCAAAAGAGATGTGTAAACAACTCAGTGAAGCGATTAAAGATGAGAAGTTAAGTAAGTTTTTTGACTTTATAAATTTTCAAGAATCTTACCATATAGAGCTTATGAAAAAACTCCTCTGATTTTTGCATACAACATACCTATATATTCATGCATAGCAAGTGTAGATACAAATAAAGCTCCACTGTTTGGTGCACTTAACCAACTCATATTATTATCTTTATAAAATGCTGTCGGTGCTGCGATAGGATGCATCCCGTAAGATTGAAACAGCATCATCGCACGTGGCATATGTGAAGCCGAAGTTACTAAAACAAAAGGCTCATCACCTACAATTGTTTTTGTAAACTCTGCTTCTTCACGTGTGTCTTCAGGTTTAGGATTGATAATAGTACTATTTTGATCTGTTCCTAGAGCATAGGAAAGTTTTGCATTCATGACTGCATTTGCCACATCTGTATTTCCTGCATATCCGGTAAAAATAATTTTTGATCCCGGTATCTTATTGTGAATGATAATCCCTTCTAAAATTCTCTTCACTCCAGAACTAGCTATTTGAGAAGATAGTGGCTGTGTAGAATCAGTAGTATGCCCATTTCCAAGTACATGTATATATTTTATATTTTGAGAGTAATCATATTTTGGATATTGGTTTTCTAATTTCTTGACCAAAAAATTTGAAAAAGGAGGATAAGCAAACAATGCAAGTACTAAGACACTTCCAAGTAAAAACTGTTCTGCTTTATAGTGTTTTTTTTGATAAAGGTAATATAATCCTATCACAAACAGTGTAATAACGATACCTATAGGCTCAAAAAAGAAACTCACAAACTTCTTTATAAATAATCCAAAACTCATCTATTTAGTACTCCGTTTATTTTTGTAATAACATCTTCATCCCATAAAACTTCTTTATGCGTACGGTTTTCATACTCTTTATATAACACTAAGTTGTTTATGTTTTCAGACAACTTTCTGGCATTTTCTATATAAGTAGTCTCATCATCAGTACTTACAAAAAGATATGTCTGAACGTGAACAGTTTTTAAAAATTCAATAGTGGGAAATTTATAACGAATTAATGATTCAGCTATTCTGAAACCAAACTTTTTTTGTGCAATAGCAGGAATAGAGTCAAATGCTCCTATTAAGAACAAAGCTTTCACATCCATTTTTGAAGCAACATAACTTGCCAAACTTGAACCGATGGAAAATCCTAAAAGATAAAAGTCTCCGTAATTTCTATGTACAATTTTGGCAATTTGAAGTGCATCTTCAAACATTTTTTTCTCACATATTTTTCCTTTATTGAGTCCGTAAGAACGGTAATTAAAGGTAATAATTCTTGTTTTAGGATAAGCAGCTTGAAGTTTCTGAATGAGAGCTATACTGTCATGACTTCTTCCTGCAAAAAAAAGCATAGTTGCATTAAAGTCTTTTGGTTCATACACTACACCTTCTAACTTTACTTCATCATCAGTTACTATCTCTAGCATCTGACATTGATTACACAAACGTCTATCGACTATATATGTAGGGGAAAATATCATAAAATATTGCCATTGATAAAAAGCAAAAATGAGGATAAATAAGGTAAAGAGTATAAAGGCTATATAAATCATAATGTTATTTTAGTATAATTCACTAATAATTTAAACCTTGGAGTAAAGAATGCAAATATTTGGGAAATACAAAACAAATTTCGATATGGATTACCTTGTAGAGCATTATATATACTTCAATGAAGGTGATGAGCAAATTACGACTCAAGATTTAGAAAATATGCTCAAAAAAAAGAGAAAACATGTTGTAGGAACAATCTATTTACAAAATCCTGAAACATCTCCTAAAGGGATGAAAGTGTGCAAGTTTTTGCAAGAGGAAGGATTTGAACAATATGATGAATTTATAGAGCTTTCCGATAATGCAGTCAGCCATGTGATCAATGCAGGGATGAAAAAAGTTTATCCAGGTAAACTTGTAGAGATTAGATACCTTTTTAACTATAACCGCGAGGGATTACATGATGCGACTATCGATCTTTTTGAGAAAGATATAGACAAACTTAACTCTATGCAGCTGACACATTTTGATCGTGAACTTAATTACATCGATTTTTCAGATATACGCCTGACAGGCAAGTTTGTGTTTTTTGGTATGGGACATAAATATGAGCGTTTACACAAAATGGTTCCGTTCTATGCTATCTCTTTGGTAGAACACGTGAAAAAACTCGACAAACAAATTGTATTTATTTACGACAAAAACTACGATGAAGCAGAAGCCATGAAAATAGCTTACTTTATCTCTCCGTCTATGGGCGGTAAACTAAAAGATACTGTTACCAACGCTTTTAAAGAAGTATTTGCAGAAATTCCACCAAAAAACGTAAGACTTCCTTAGGTAGTCTTATTATTTTTTGCCCAGCGGTAAAAAAATCTTGCCGGGAGCAATTCTAAGGGGATCTCTTCATTTTGCACTATAGCTTTTGCCAAAGTTATTGCCAAATATGGTGCTAAAACATATCCATACCCTGCACTTCCATTAATCATATAAAGTTCATTGTGATATACCAATTTTGAAAAGTCGGGCTTTTTTTGTTCAATCTCTCTGCGTGTTA
Organism: Sulfurimonas sp. C5; assembly: GCF_029872055.1. Taxonomy (NCBI): domain Bacteria; kingdom Pseudomonadati; phylum Campylobacterota; class Epsilonproteobacteria; order Campylobacterales; family Sulfurimonadaceae; genus Sulfurimonas; species Sulfurimonas sp. C5. The sequence continues at coordinate 364,970 of NZ_JARXNQ010000001.1, read as the reverse complement.
ATTTTCCCAAACTGCTCTTTACATCAACTATCTGACCAACTAACGGCATATAGTCAACACTTCCACTGCGAAGTCCAACGTAATCTTTAAGTACTTGTACATCTTGAAGTTCTAAAGTTCTATTTGCTTTTTCTAAAAGCTCTAAGCGCCCTGCTTCATAGTTATACGGTTCATTTGAAGTTTGCGGATGATAATGAACGTTATGTGTAGCCCCGATTGCAAGTTTTTTATCTTTTACCGGAGAGATTGAAACAAACTGATGAATTGAAATATCATTCTTGGTAGAAGTACTGACATCTATTCTGTGACCCCATATCCCGCGTATATTTTTATAAGGCTGTTCATAAAAATTATGCTCGTATGCTCCCGTTGCCAATAGCACTTTTTTTGCCTTGTAATGCTTGTTTAAAAGCCAATATCCTTGTAGATACTCCAAGGTATCAATAGACTCTGTTTGATATTCTATATCTTCAAGTAAGGCATTACATATACTTTGAGCATCGACGATTGCACTTTTTGAAGTATAAATATATTCATCTTCAGGAATAAATGGAGGATTATCCAAAAGTTCAAGATTATCATTCTCTTTACAAAAACGCAGATGATCTGCATCTTTTTCATCTTTGGCAATATGGAGAAGATTATAATGCTGTACGTGCTTGGAAAAATGTGTAGTGTAAAAATCTAAGGCAATATCTAACGAAGAATTTAGAAGTTCTTTTAACTCCCCATTTTTGGCAAACTTTGGGGATAAAAATGCTCCTGCTGCACCGCTGCCGCCTGCAGCAATTCCTTCTTTGTCAAAAACTATAACGTTTTGACCAAGTAGTTTTAATTGATATGCGACTAGGCAGCCGTTTATTCCAGCCCCTACGATCGCAATATCATACATTTGTTAAATACTAACTTCTTTAATATCTGCTATTTTGAAAATAGCTTTGTAGATCGAACTTACAAGTGCTTTACGGTTATTTTTAACCGCTTCATCTTCAGCATTAACCATTACAGAATCGAAAAATTTATCTAACTCTGGTTTTAATCCTAAAAGAGCATCAAGTTCATACTCATAGGTTTCATACTCTTTTGATGTAACTTCATTAAAACGAGCTAATAAAGCTTTTTCACTTTCATCTTCAAAAAGAGCTTCATTGATTGTAAATTCTTGAGAAATATCCATATCTTTAGTGATATTTGCAACCCTTTTGAATGTTGAACTCACTTCAGAGAATCCGTCAGAGTTTACAAGATTATTCAGAGCATCGATTTTTTGACCAAGTGCTAAAAGTTCTCTTTCACCTGAAGCTAAAACTGCTTCAATGATTGAAGGGTTTACTTTGTAATAACGTTTAATACGCTCTAAAATGAATCCCTCTAGTTTTTCAACATCAATTTTATTTTCATAAAGAGCTGAAAGTTCTTTAACATCATTCACAATATCAAATTTGAAACCAAACTCATTTACAATTCTTGCAATACCGTTTACTGCACGGCGAAGTGCAAACGGGTCACGTGAACCTGTTGGTATTTGATCAATACTAAAAAGTGCCAAAAGAGTATCAAGTTTTAAACTAAGAGCTACAATTGCACTTAATGGTGTTGATGGTAGTTCACTCTCTTCACCGTCTGGAAGGTACTGCTCTTTAATTGCAACTGCTACTGCATCACTGTAACCCGCTTTTTGAGCATAGTAGTATCCCATTAAACCCTGAAGCTCTGTAAACTCATATACCATTTCACTCATAAGGTCGGCTTTTGCCAGTTCGACTGCAGTTGTAAGATCCTCTTTGGAAGCATCTATAGCAAATTTATCAAATAGGATTCCTGCTATTTTAGCTTCTCTTTGGATCTTGTCTGCAACACTTCCAAGACCTTTAAAGAATGTAATCTTTTCCAGTCCTGCAGTACTTAGACCATTTTTAAGATCATTTTCCCAGAAGAACATACCGTCAGCCAAACGTGGACGAAGTACTCTTTCGTTTCCTGCAATAACTTCTGAAAAGTCATTTGTATATGCATTAGCAACGACAACAAACTTATTTGTCAGTTGTCCATCTTTAAATACTGGAAAGTATCTTTGGTGTTCTTTCATAGAAGTGATGATTACTTCAGGTGGTAGTGCTAAGAACTCTTCATCAAATGACCCGAGTAGTGCTGTCGGATTTTCATTGATTGCAACAACCTCTTGAAATAACTCTTCATCAATTTCAACTTTTATAGAGTTTTGAGATTCAAGCGCTTCAATATCTTTTAAAATCTTTTGTGCACGCTCTTCAGGGAAAAGTAATACACCGTTTTCAGAAAGCTTGTTAAAATATTCTTTAGCACCGTCAATACTTACGGCATCAAAATTTGCAATACGATGAACAAAAGTAGTTTTTGAAGATTTCACTCCGTAGAGTTCCATATCTACAAGTTCATCACCTAAAAGTACGTTTACCCAACGGATAGGACGGATAAAACTTTCATCTAAAGAACCCCATCTCATTGATTTACCGAAATCCAGTGATTTGATCCATGCCTCAATGATCTCAGGAAGTAATTCAGCAGATGCTTTTCCAGCTACATCTTTTTTATAGTAAAGCACTTCTTTACCTTCTTTGTCAGCTGTTGTAATTTCATCTAATGAAACACCACATTTTTTTGCAAAACCGTGTGCTGCAGGAGTAGCTTCTCCATCTTTATAAGCTACTGCTAGAGGAGCACCGAAAAACTCTTCAACAGAATCATCTTGTGCAACTTTAAATTCTCTATGCCAAATTACTAAACGGCGAGGTGTATAGTAAAACTCAAATTCACATAAAAGATTCTGTTTTTCTAAAATATCAGCGTATTTTTTTTCTATATTTTTTAGTTCTTTTAACAGTGGAACAGCCGGTAACTCTTCAACACCTATCTCTATCAGTAAAGTTTTTAACATAATCCATACTCTTTTATAAAATTATCGCGATTGTACCCATTTGTTGGTTAAACTCTTGTTAAGTGGATAAGTATATTTTATTGAATGTTTTGAACTTTTTTTTGTTATTATTAGTCTCATGAGTTTAAATATTAACAAAGAGACTTTATTAGAACTTCAAAAACTAGCTAAAAATACAACTATTTTATATGTAGAAGACAATCAAGGGATACGTGAAAAAGTCACACTGTTATTAAAAAAGTTTTTTGATAATGTCATCACGGCACAAGATGGAGAAGAAGGATTGAATTTTTTTCAAAAAAATCATCCTCCTATAGTAATCACAGATATAAAGATGCCTAATATGGATGGTTTAAAAATGACGCGTAGAATTCATCAGCTATCCCCTAACACGAAAGTTATCATAACGTCTGCTTTTGATAATACCGAAAATTTACACGAAGCTATAGATATTGGCGTATATCGTTTTTTAGCAAAACCTCTTTCTGTTGATAAGTTAACACAAGCACTCAACGATGCATTACATGAGATCAAGCTTAAAAAAGAACAAAGTCTTTTTGACCATTACATACAAAACATTTTTAACTTTCAACATAACCTACTTGTTCTGTATCGACACGAAAAACCTGTTATTGTAAATGATACATTTCTAAAATATTTTCAGATTGATGATTTGGAAAGCTTTAAAATTAAATTTGGTGAGCTTGGAAATCATTTTCTTGAGCACAAAAGCTTTTTATACAATACCGAGGAGCGTCATTGGTACCAAGAAGCAATTAAAAATTTAAATACACTCTATCATGTCAAAATGATTGATCCAAATGACAAGTTTCATCACTTCATCTTTAGAATGACAAAAATTGATACTAGTGATGATTACTATCTTGCTTCTTTTGATGATATTACTGATTTGGACTTATTAAGACTTTTTGATGAAGAGCAGGCAAATCTTGATGAGATGAAAGAAAACAAAAAAACCTTTATTCATCTTCTACAATCTGTTCAAAGAAATAATGATGAATTAAAGTTATTAAATCTTTATAAAGGTCTTACAGTAACAAACAGAGGAGTTATTGTAAATGCTGATGAAGATAAAGTTTCAATCCAGACCAGTTATCTTCAACAAAGATGTGCACATTATGAAGGTAAGATAATACTTTCAAACTCTTTATTTCCGGCAGACATCCTTTGCCAAACAATTAAATATGTTGACTATGAAAATCAAAGTATTGTTATAGATGATATGCAATTTTTACAACATTCTCCTACACAACGCAAATCAGTTCGTCTAGTTCCGGAAGATGACCATAGAGTTTCACTCTTTTATGAAGAGCATAAATTTGGAGATCATGTTAAAATACTTGATATTTCTGCCAATGCCGTAAGACTTTCATTACTTTCTCTTCCAGCAGGTTTTCAAGCTGAAGAAAAAGTTCATGTAGACATGGTTTTTACAGTAGGACGCCAACCTCTCATTATTAACTGTGAAGGAGAAGTTATGTATATTATAGAAAAAAAGCATGAATTTCATGTCGTTGTAACACTCAAACCAAATCAAACAGCACAAAAAGATTTAATTGGCTACCTTTCAAAACGCCAAATGACATTAATTAGAGAATTTAAAGGATTACAATATGGAAAATGAAACAATACTTTACGATGACGGTGTGCACAAGTGCATTATGTTCAGTTTTGATGATGAGGAACAAGCAGAAAGTTATCTTGCCGTAAATCAGTTTTTAATTATCCAAAATAACAGTGGTATTTTAATCGATCCGGGAAGTCAATCAGCTTTTGATGAGATGTATGATGCAGTAGAACGCCATTTAGGTGTCGATAAATTAAAATATGTTTTTTATTCTCATCAAGATCCGGATGTTGCAGGTTCGATTGCAGAATGGAGCGTGTCATCTCCAGCAAAAATCATTATTTCAGGACTCTGGAGCAGATTTATGAGTCATTACGGACTTATGGATTTAGACCGTATTATGGCTTTACCTGATCAGGGTGCGAAAATTAATTTTGGTGAAAACTACATTCAATTCATACCTGCCCATTTTCTCCACTCACCTGGAAACTTTACTGTCTATGACAGTAGATCAAAAATTGTATTTAGTGGAGACATTGGTGCTGCCGTTATGCCGACACATAATATTTATAAAGAGATTACAGATTTTGAAAGTCACCTTACATTGCTTGAAGCATTTCATAAGCGTTATATGGCAGGAAACAACTTTACAAAAAAATGGGTTCACAATGTACGTAAATATGAAGTAGATATGATAGCTCCTCAACACGGTGCAATTTTTAAAGGGGAAGATGTCAAAAAATTTCTTGATTGGTTTGAAACCCTACAGTGTGGCGGCGATATTATGTAGTTTATGGTACAGTTTTTCTGTACCATTTCACAACACTTCAAAAGCCTGTAACATATCTAGTAAGAATGATTAACTTTATTCACAAAAACTTCCTTCTAAACATCTTTGTATAATATGATACAATGTAAAAAACTAATTATAAGAGATATCATCTATCCATGAATAGTAATAAAAAAAAGATTTTAATTGTTGATGATGAAACTACTAACCTGCACTACTTAGGTGTCATACTTACCAGTGACTATGAGGTTTCTCTTATTAAAAACAGTTCTGAAGCAGTTGAAGCGGCAAAAAGCATTGAACCTGATTTAATATTACTTGACCTTCATATGCCTTCTCCAGACGGATTTGAAGTTTCCAAATCCCTAAAAACGCAACTAGAAATAGATATTCCTATTATTTTTATGTCTGCATCCCATGAAAAAGAACTTGTTGAAAAAGCTTTAACTTTAGGTGCTTATGATTATCTTGCCAAGCCATTTTCTCCAAGTATAGTTCATGCAAAAGTGAAAAAAACTCTTCAAAAAACTGCACATTTAGCCTTAAAAAATGTGTATAAAAAAGGTATCAGATTAATGGATCCCTTTTTTGAAGAAGGGATCTCCGGTCTAAAAAAAGAATTACTATTTCGTTGGATAGAAGAGCTTGTTTCCAGCATAGAAAATTCTCAGGTTTCTTTAGGAAAACTTGTAAGCTTTTTCCAGGATGAATATACTGAAGCAGCCCATAATGTAAATGTAAGTTTCTTAGCAACCACATTAGGAAAAAATTTAAGAATGCAACATTCTCAATTACGCGAAATTGCTACTGCAGCTATTTTATTTGATATCGGAAAATCGGCTATTGAACAGGAGATATTAAACAAAACATCTCTTTTAGATCAAAAAGAAGTGGATATCATGCAGTCTCATCCACTAAAAAGTGTTCAGCTAGCAAAAGAATTAGGTGTTACAAAGCCTGAAATTTTAAATGCTATTGAATTGCATCATGAAAAATTAGACGGTACAGGATATCCTAACAATCTTGTTGGTCCACAAATTCCTCTCTATGCGCAAATACTTTCAGTTTGTGACATTTTTGACGCATTAACTACAGAAAGAACCTTTAGAAAAAAATACTCAAGTTTTGATGGATTGATGATGATGAAAAAAGAGATGTCATCACAAATAAATGAAAAACTAGTAAACTCTTTAATAACATTATTACGATAATTCAAAACACCCTTGTAAATATTATTTTCCTGTTATTTAATCTTATGTACAATCATGTAAAAACAAAAAGGTTATGAATGAAAAAGTTGGCTCTTTCTTTACTTCTTGGAATATCACTTTATGCGGCGAGTACCCATACTGCTACAGTTTTAGAGAGCATGAACAGCGGTGGATATACATATATGAAAGTTAATGACGGTAAAAACAGTTACTGGATAGCAATGACACAAAGAGATGTAAAAAAAGGTTCAAATATATCTTTTACTGAACAAGGCTGGATGAAAAATTTTCATTCTAAAACACTCAACCGTACATTTGACAATATCCTCTTTGCAGGAGATACTGTAACACAGCAAGAACAAGAACAAGTGAAATACAAACCAAATATTATGACTTCAAAGTTTCAAACAAAAAATACCCTTACTATTGCCGAAGTTTTTAAGAATAGAGAAAAATATGTAGGAAAAACTATTACAGTTCATGCAGAAGTCACAAAAGTTTCATCAGGTATTATGGGAAAAAACTGGGTACACATTGAAGACGGTAGCAGATTTATGAATATGGATGATCTTGTCTTTACAACTGTAAAAGAGACACCTAAAGCCGGTGACATTGTATTTGCAAGCGGTACATTGGCAAAAGACAAAGATTTTGGATATGGTTATTTTTACCCTGTAATCATTGAACAGTCAAACTTTAAAAAATAAAATTTTTCTTAAAATAAGACAAATTTACTCTGATTTATTTTTTCCTAAAAGTTTCATGGTTACAATACTATATATTAAACTAAACAAAAGGACACATAATGCCAACTATTAACAAGTATGTTGATATCGACACAGTAGAAAGAGAAGCTAAAAAAGATTTAATCGATCGTCACTCTCCATTCATCACAGTTCAAGGTGAAGCTAAAAAAGGTGAAATGCTATCAGTAAACGTAAAAATGGGACAAGAGTATACTCACCCGGATGATTTCGATCATTACATTGAAAGCATCACTCTTTTCAATGGTGAAACTAAACTTGCTATGGCTACATTCGTACCAGGTACATTAGGTAACGAAAAATCTCATGCTGAAGTAACATTCAACATCCGTCCAATGGGTAAAAAACTTAACCTAGTAGCTCACGGTTACTGTACTAAACACGGTATCTGGGAATCAACTCCAGTTGAAGTAGCTGTAGCTGAATAATTTCCTTTTTATTTCTCCTCGTTAGAGGAGAAGTAAATACCTTTCTTCTTAACAAACAACTTTGTTTCTTCCCTCTTCTTTTGCCTGATAGAGTTTTACATCAGCTTCTTTAATCGTTTTTAATATATCTTGGGACTGTTCATGCAATGCACATCCAAAACTACATGTTATATTATCTACATAATCAAATTTATAACTTTCAATCATTGAACGTAGATACTCCGCAATTTTTCCTAGTGTAGTCTTATCTTGTGTAGCACATACAATAATAAACTCTTCACCGCCCCATCGAATTATTTTATCAGGATTTCTGGTATATCTTTGAACTATTTGTATCAAAGTTTTTAGTACATAATCCCCAACATCATGTCCATAGGTATCGTTTACATCTTTAAACTTGTCAATATCAAACATAATAATGCCTGTGTACATATTTTCATTTTTATGTCGTTTTAAAATATATTCAATATTATTATTAAAATATGCTCTGTTATATGCATTGGTTAAAGTATCTATTGACGCTTGTTGAGCAAGTTCCAAGTTTTCCGTCATAGTATCTGTAATATCCGTAAAACCAACGATATACTCATCTTTTTCAAACTTGTTAATTGAAACGTTAAAGGCATGTAAAATCCCTTCATTATTACGCATTGCTACAATTCTTTGTCTACCCGAAAGGTTAAGTAAACTCTCTATCCAGTTTTTCTCTCCTTCATGAATTTTTCCTAAATCAAAAAACTTTTCCTGTTCTATAAACTTTTCACTGATACAACGGTGTTTTTGTAAGTAGTTTTCAAGATATTTGTATCCGAAAAACTCTAAAAATCTTCTATTTACAAATCTCAGTTTGACTGCATCAGTTACAATAACTATAGAACTTTGAGAATCAATTACTTTTTGTAATTTATTTCTTATTTCCAACTGATGTTCTTTCTCTTTTGTTACGTCTCTTACTGAAGCATATAAGTATTTTTGCCCGTCTATTATGATACCTTTTGCATTAACATTTGCTATAAAAGTTGAACCGTCTTTACGTCTATGTACAGTTTCAAAAGAGTTTGGTCTTACCATTAACTCATGGATTGTAGGAAGGATTTTTTCTTTTGGAATCGAAACATCCCAATCTTTGACATTTAAATTTTTTGCTTCCTCTTTTGTATATCCCAACATCTTTAGAAATGAATTGCTATACTCATAAAGTTTGCCATTTGTATCAAGAAGATGTATCCCGTCACTCGATAATTCCAGTAAATTTTTATATCTTTGTTGTTCTGCTTTGAGTGTTTCAATAAACATATGTCGCTGTGTCATATCTGTATGAAATCCCAACATTCTGTATGCTTCACCATTACTATCGAATAAAGCTTTTCCTCGGTCTAAAATCCATACCCAGTGTCCATCTTTATGCTGTACTCTGTGTTCATTTTCATATAGCTCAGTTTCACCGTTTAAATGTGCTTGTACATCTTTAATAACTTTTTCTAAATCTTCAGAATGAACTCTTTTTTTCCATTCATCAACATGATTGCCGATCTCATCTCCATGATACCCCAACATACTTTTCCAACGTTCTGAAAAAAACACTTCATTAGTTTTTAGATTCCAGTCCCATATCCCATCATTTGTAGCTTCAATTGCCAACTGAAATCTATCTCGTTCATCTTGCAGCAACTTATAATTTTCTTGAAGTTCAAGGCGTGATCCCTTGATAGTTCCAATCATATTATTGATCGTATCTATTATATAACGAATCTCTATAGAACCTTGACTTTCAATCTCTTGAAGCGGTAAACCGTAATCATCACGAGTATTGATCACATTTATAATATTCGTTAAACGATTGACAATAAAATAATGGATTGAAAATAACAAAGTTACAATCATGATACTCGAAATTAAAAGGGCTAAACGAATATTGTCAAAAATAATCTCTTCTATCTCTGCCTTGAGTGCATCATCAGATATATAAAATGTTATTTTTCCTATCTCCTGCCCTTGTTTATTTGAGATCACCAAACTCTCTTTATAATAAGAAGATGCCAATAGTTTCATTTGCTTTATATTTTGAAAATTCAACTCTTTTATTCTATTTTGTTCTTTGATATACCCTACTTTGTAATCACTTTCACCCAAAATTTTTTGCATCTTGTAGTCATGAACTACTATTGCCAAGATATCTTGTTTTTGAATAAGTTCGGCAATAATTGTTTGATATTCATTAGGGGAATACGCTTCCATAAATGCTGCAATACTTCCAGAAATAGAATCTAAATTTCTTGTAATCTCTGTTTTTATTTGATGATCAAGCTCTTTTTTGGTTTGTACATACACATAAAAAGAGTGAATACCAAAGAGAATTGAAACGGTTACGAAAATAATAAGACTGAGTTGAACTTGTAATGAATTTAAACGAAGTTTATTGTTCATCTTATTTTATTCCTAACACGTTTCTTTTTATAACAGGAAGTTCATGTGTTATATTTTCTTTAGATATAGCTAAAATTGGTAATTCAATATTTTTGCCGATAATTTCTCCTTTAAAATGTCTGTCTAACAGATCAACTGCTTTTTCTCCCATTAAAAAAGGCTGCTGCATTGCAGCTCCAAGTAATATACCTTTGGGGATAAGTTCCAAGAAAACAGGTTCTGCATCAAATGTAACTAATAAAACTTCACCACTCTTTTTTGCATCTTCGATCGCATCTAATGCACCTTGATATTTATCTGACCCTTGTAGCCAAATCGCTTTTAGCTTCGGATCACTTTGAATCATTTGCTTAGTATAATCATATGTTTCTTGATACGAAAAATCAACTTGTTGTTTTAAATCTGAACTTTGAATATTATTTTCATAAAGGGCTCTTAAAAACCCTGAAGTTCTTGCTTTTCCATTAGAACGTTTTTGCGGAATTGCAATGATGCCCACTGTACCGTCTTCGAAATGTAATTGTTTCATACGTTTTACTAAAACTTTACCGATATCATATGCACCTTGATAATTATTTGATGATATATAAGAAAGATATTCCCCTTTATTTGTACCTATATCAGAGATTATGACAGGGATATGAGCACGTTTTGCCAGTTTTAAGATTGTAACACACGATGAAGAATTTATGGGGGAGACTATTATCCCGTCAATTTTACTTTTAATTGCGGCAACTGTATTTTTCAACTCTTTTTTTAAGCTATTTGTTGCATTGTAAACCTCAACTTCATAACCTTTATTATTCGCTTCATTGACAATTCCTTTTGCCATGATTGTCCAATAAGGTATGCTTGTATCAGAAACCAAATAAGCTATTTTTTTCTTTTTAGATATTTCATTACCATTTAAACCAGTAGCTATTAATAAGCACATGAGTACAAAACCAAAAGACTTAAAAATCCCCATTTATCCCCTTTTGAAGTATGAATCTATTCAATTATCCTGAGTCTTTCTTTAAAACTCTATTAAACTACACTCTTCTAATTTGATATATTTTTAGGAAAACATCAGCCAAATTTCACTTTCTATAATAATTTCTTATTTTATAAAGTTTAGTATTTTCATTATAAAATTTGTGATACACATTCTAAATTTTCAACATTGTTATAAAATCACAGTATAATAAATATAGATTAAGTATTTGAAAGTATATCTATGAAAAAACAGCCCACTCCCGTCCAGTTTACACAGGATACACAAAACTTCATTAAACTGATTGAGGCAAATGGAGACTCATATTGGGAATACCATTTAGACGATAATGGATTGTATTTTTCTGATCAAATATACAAAACACTAGGCTATACAAAAGATGAACTTACTTTAGATTACAATACTTGGAAACAAATAGTTCATCCGGATGATTTTCAAAAAGCTTCTGAAGAGTTCATAAAGCTTCTCAATGGTGAAAAAGAACTTTACCAATTTGAAATACGTGTTCTATGTAAAGATGGAACATATACATGGCTTCTCGATCGAGGACAGATATGTCAAAGAGATAAAGATAATGCAGCTACTATCATTGCAGGAACCCATATTAATATTAATAAAACTGAAAAGCTACATGAATCAATAGAAAAGACAAATCAACAATTTAGCAGTATGTTTGATAACCATGATGCCGTTATGCTTTTAGTCAATCCTCAAAACGGTTCCATTATCGATGCGAACAAAAGTGCCTCTAAATTTTACGGTTACACACATGAAGAACTCTGTAATATGAATATTACACAGATCAATGTTCTTTCAGTAGAAGAAATACACAAACGTCAAAAAGAAGCTCTCCATCATAAGCGCAATTTTTTTATATTTGAACATCAATTAAAATCTGGAGAGATACGTACTGTTGAAGTTCATTCATCCCCTATTCATACTGATGATGATGAACTTCTGTTTTCAATCATTATTGATATTACGAAGGAACATGGTAATGAGCTCAAACTCAAAAAAGTTCTTGCCCAGCTTTCGCAGGCAAAAAAAATAGCTAATCTCGGCATTTGGGAATATGATATCGTTAATAACATACTGACTTGGTCTGATGAGATTTATGAACTTTTTGAATTAGATAAAGAACAGTTCACACCCTCATATGAAAAGTTCATCGAAACAATCCACCCTGATGATCGGGAAAAAGTTGAAATAGCTTATACCAACTCTTTAAAAACAAAAAAAAGTTATCAAATAGTCCATAAACTTTTAATGAAAGATGGAAGAGTCAAATATGTTCAAGAACAATGTGATACAAAGTATGATGAGCAAGGGAACCCTCTAAGTTCCTTAGGTACAGTGTATGACATTACACAGCTTCAAGAACTGACAAATACCATCAATGATGAAAAAGAACGATATCAAAAATTAATGAGTCTGGCTTCTGACGGTATTTTAATTCTAAGTGCAGATAATGGTAAGCTCTTTGAATACAGTGAGAAGGCCAAACAACTACTTGGCTATACAGATGCCGAGATGAAAGAACTTAGCGTCTTTGACTGGGATGATATAACCCATGAAGAATATCAACATCTTATGGAGATAATGGATACCTCAGATATAAAAATAGAAAGGATTCATAAAAGAAAAGACGGTTCAACCTATTTAGCTTCTATTACTGGTGCAAAAATTACACTGAACAACCAACAGTATGTTTATGCATCTGTTAGAGATATTACGGTATCAAATCTATTACGACAAGAACAGGAAAGACTTCTCATTGAACAAAATTCTCTTCTGTCTCTTTTTGATAAAGGTGATTCATTACTGTTTAAATGGAAAAATGACGAGGCATGGAGTGTTGATTATGTTTCTGAAAACGTCGCAAAAATTTTGGGCTATACAAAACAGGAGTTCCAAACACATCAAATAACTTATTCAGAATGTATCCACAAAGACGACTTGGATAAGGTAATTCAAGAGATTAGAGGATCTCTCCAAAAAAATTCCGATTATTTCAGACATAAACCCTATAGAGTGGTCACAAAATCAAATGAAGTACGCTGGCTATTAGACTATGCAGTTACACAAAAAAACAATAAAGGTGAAATTACTCATTTTATAAGTTATATAACTGATATTACAGAGCAAAAAGAGAATGAACTGGAACTTGAAAGAGCAAAACAAACTGCTGATAAGGCTAATGCGGCAAAATCTGAGTTTTTAGCAAACATGTCACATGAAATCCGTACACCTCTAAATGGAATAATCGGTCTTACAGATATAGTCCTAAGCACAAACTTAACCCATGAACAAAGAGAATATCTTAACAAAGTACATCTTTCATCACATGCCCTTTTACATGTCATAAACGATATTTTAGATTATTCTAAAATTGAAGCCGGTAAAGTCGATATCGTACATACAGAATTTCAACTCAGTGACTTACTCAATACCATTGTCGATCTCTTTAGTTTTCAAATACATAACAAAGGTCTTCATTTTGAGATTAAAATTGATGAAAATGTACCAAATATTCTCATTGGAGACTCTCTTCGCTTAACACAAATTCTCAATAACCTTGTCGGTAATGCGATTAAATTCACATCCGAAGGTTTTGTCCATATAGATATCAAGCTTCTTTCTAGAAACGATTCTGATATAACTCTGGAATTCATTGTACAAGATAGCGGTGTAGGCATTGAACCGATAGACCAGAAAAAACTTTTTCAGGCATTTGAACAAGGAGACAGTTCTACTACTAGAAAATTCGGAGGTACAGGGCTCGGTCTTATGATCTCTAAACAATTAACGGAGCTTATGGGTGGTAATATCTGGATTAAAAGCCAAGTTGGCATGGGCTCAAATTTTCATTTTACACTCACATTTAAATATAAAGACTGCCCTATTCCAGAACAACCATCTTCTAATGAAAACCTAATAAGATCATCATCTAAACAAATTAAACTAGTCGAAGCGAAAAAAGCACTGCTTGTAGAAGACAATATTACAAATCAGCTCGTAGCAACAAGTTATTTAGAACACTACGGTTTTATTGTCTTTGTTGCTAATAATGGAGCGGAAGCGGTTGATATGACTGAAGCAAACGAATACGATATTATTTTCATGGATCTTCAAATGCCTGTCATGGATGGGTTTGATGCTGCAAAAGAGATCAGAAAATTTGATCAGAAAACACCAATTGTAGCACTTAGTGCCGCGACAATGCAATTAGATAAAGTACGGACACAAGAAGCCGGTATGAATAATCATATTGCCAAACCGATTAACAAAGTAGAACTCGAATGCGTGATTTCACACTACTTTGCAGTAGAGGAAGTAGAAACTGACAAACAGATAGAAAACGAACTCCAGATAAACGGTATCAATTTAACAAAAATGGAACAAAACTTAGCAATTGACAAAGAAAGTATTTATAGACTGTATCAGAACTTCTACACTACATTTAGTGAAGGTGTTTTACTTATAGATAAACTTTATACTAATGATCTTCAAGCATTCTATGCCTTTATTCATAAACTCAAAGGAGCTAGCGGGAACTTACAAATAGACTCCATATACAAACAATGTATTGAAATTGAAGAAATGGGAACATCAATAGAAGGTATAAAACAATTTCAGCAATCACTTGAAACTATCTTAGAAGAGATTGCAACTAAAATACTACCTTTGCTGACATCTTCAGAAACTCTTCATCTGACAAAAGAGGGAGTGATCGACAAAATTAATACCGTTGTCCGTAAATTAGCAAATATGCAGTATATTGACCAAAAAGAGATAACAACGCTTTTAGCTGCTTTAAAAGCATACATTGATGAAGAACGAATTTTTGAACTTTCCAAACTTTTTGGAAGTTTTGACGATGAAGCAATAGAACCTATTTTAAAATCTATAGCAAAGGAGCTTATGAATGAACACTAAACCAATTATTTTAGTTGTTGACGATGAACAAACCAGTATTGATATAGTTTCCAAAATTCTTAGTAACAAATATGATCTAAGAGTTGCTCATAACGGGGAAAAAGCTCTAAAAGCGATCCATTCAATTGATATAGATTTACTCTTGCTAGATATTCAAATGCCGATAATGAATGGCTTTGAAGTAGCAAAAAAGATCAGACAAGAAAAAAAACATTCGAATTTTCCAATTATCTTTTTAAGTTCCGATACAAATAAAGAATCGGTTGTAGAGGGTTTTGAGATTGGTGGTAATGACTATGTCACAAAACCGTTTCATCCTCAAGAACTTTTGGCCAGAGTCCAAACACATCTTCAAATTCATCAATTCCAAAAGTTTTTAGAAGAGATCCTCAATAAACAATCAACCATCATTGTAGTAAGTGATGGAAAAGAACTTAAATTTATCAACAAAACAGGTTTGGATTTTTTCGGTTTTAAAGATAATGATGAGTTTTTCAAGCATTATGATTGTATATGTGACACATTTGCTAAAGTTGAGGGATGCTACTATAAAAAAAGTGAAGATGACAACTGGATTGAAGATCTTAAAAAATTAGTGCCACAACAACGTTTAGTTGCAATACGTTCACAATTCCATTTATTAAGAATTTTCAATGTCTCGATTGAAAAGATGCCTAGTGCATCATTGTATGTTATTGATTTTAATGATATAACGGAGTCCAATCTAGAACAACAACAGTTGACAAAAAAAGCTATGCATGACCAACTCACTGGTATATATAACAGAAACTATTTTGATGCAAATGTACAAAGTTTAGGTAATCTCAACCGTTATGATGATGATTTTAAAGTAGTGGCATTTTTAGATATAGATCATTTCAAAAAGGTCAATGATACATACGGACATGATATCGGTGATGTTGTTTTACAGCAGTTTGTAGAGATAATCCAAACAGTATTACGTAAAACTGACACTTTCATACGTTGGGGTGGTGAAGAGTTTATTGTAATTATAACGGTACCTGATGAAACATTAATAGGTACAATACTTGAAAAAATAAGAAAATCGGTTGAAGAATATACTTTTACAACTGTAGGAAATATTACATGTAGTATCGGAGCTACACTACTACTTAAAGAAGAAAGTATTCATACAGCTATCAAACGAGCTGATACTGCACTTTATCAATCAAAAAGTAATGGTAGAAATATGATTACGCAACTATAAGAAGGGACAAAGTTTCATGTATAGCAATAAATTAGTTATTTTACTCTCTCTCTTTTTCTTTATATTGATAATATCAGTCGGAATGCACACCTATATTAATGAAAAAGACGATCTTTTTAAAAACATCGATAAAGAACTTTTAGCAGGTGCTTATGCTGTTTCCACAATTTTGGAAGAAGATTATCATCATAAAGATCTTCATAGTGTTTCACAAGAACAAGATATCCACCATATGAAAGACTTACAGAAATACGTCCAACATACTAATTTAGCATATATCTATTCTTTTATAAAAGATAAAAACGGTGATATCAGATTTTCAAGTTCAAGTGCTCCTTATGAACATATAGAAAGTGGGAAAAAAGATATCTACTCTTTTGCAGTCTATAATGATCAAACGGTTGCTAAAGTTTTTGAAACAAATCAAACAGTTTTTGAAAACACAAGTGATAGCTGGGGTAACTTTAGAAGTGTTTATATCCCCTTGCAAGCTCAAGATGGTTCTATGTATGTAGTTGGTGCAGACTATAAAATTGCAGATATTAAATCTTTACAACTCTCTCAAACGAAAAAAACACTTTGGGTCTTTCTTCCTCTTGTTTTACTGACTGTTTTGTACTTTTTAATTATTGCTCTGAATATGAAACAAACTCAAAAGACAATTAATGAGAAAACTTTACGTTTGCGCAAAGTATTTGAGACAGATAAACTTACAAACCTGCCAAACAGAACAAAACTACTTCAATATCTAAGAAAAAACCGTAAAATAGTATTGGCTATTATAGATATTAATAACTTTAAAGCTATTAACGAAATATACGGTGTTAAGCTTGCAGACAAGTTTTTAAAACATCTTGCATACGAACTACATTCGATTATTAAATATGATATGAATTTATATAAACTCGATAATGATCTCTTTTGTATTACATCAACAAATGTTGATAAAAGATATTTTGAAAGGTATATTTCTAAACTTTTAGGAAAAATGGAAAAAATCCATTTTAAGGATAAGACATATAGTGTAAGTGCCACATACACTGCAGGTGTAACACATACAGAAGATATCGGCAACCCGATTTTAGCTGCAGAATATGCTTTAGAAAATGCAAAAAAAACGGGAAAAAAAGTTTTATCGTATTCTGGTACTCATGAAGAGTTAAATGAAACTACAGGCAAAAGAAAAGTATTGGACGATATTAACTATGCTATCAAAAACAATAAAATCTTCCCTTACTTTCAACCAATTTATAATACACAAACTAAAACTGTACAAAAGTATGAAGCACTAGTAAGAATGGAGAAAGAAACCGGTGAAGTTGTCGCACCTTGGTATTTCTTACAAACTGCTATAGATACAGGCTTATATAAACATATTTCAAAAAAGATGTTGGAACGTGTGGTGCAAAAAGCAAAACTTCACCAAGATATAGGGTTTTCAATAAACATATCTGCTATTGATATTGAAAATGAATCTATAAAAAACAATATTTTACGGACTATTGTTAAAAACAATGTTGAAAAACAAATAACTTTAGAGATTTTGGAGAGTGAGGATTTTAAAAACTTCCAAGCACTCATCAATTTTGCCAAAGAAGCACAAGAACACAATATTAAGCTCTCTATTGATGACTTCGGAAGCGGATATTCTAATTTTTCACATTTAATCGATATACATTTTGATTATATCAAACTAGATGGTTCTTTAGTAAAAAATATCCTCAAAGATGAACGCTATGAAATAGTTATTAAACAGATCTTATCATTTGCAAGAGAGTTAAATTCACAAGTAATTGCAGAGTTTGTCGAAGAAAAAGAAGTGGCAGATAAACTCATAGAACTAGGAGCAGTTCTTTTACAAGGATACTATATAGGTAAACCGTCTGAAAATCTTAGTGAAGGTTTGTCTATATAAAAGCCCTGTGCATAGTCTATACCGAGACTTTGTACTTGTGTAAAAATAGTGCTTGAAAATACATATTCTGCAACTGTTTTGACTCCAAGCTTTTTCGCAAGTCCTACAATTGTTTCAACGGCAATTAATGAAGTTTTATCAGTTGCTATGTTTTCAATGAGAGTACCGTCAATTTTAATATAATCGACTTTGAGGTTAATAATATATGCAAAGTTAGAATATCCACTTCCGAAGTCGTCAATCGCAATTTTTGCGCCTCTGCGTTTTATCTCATCGATAAATCTACCCACTTTTCTAAAATCTAAAATAGCTTCAGACTCTAAAAGTTCAAAAGTAACACGTGAAGGATCAGGAAAAGCTTTTAGTTTTTCAATGATATACTGAAAAACTTCATTATTCATTACATCTTCGATCGATAAGTTAATACTAAATTCATAATCGTTCTTTTCAAATTCTGCAAATGATTTATCTAAAATAGTTTTTGTTACTTTATTATAGATCTTCAAACTTTTAGTTATAGGGATAAATACTTGAGGAGAGAGAACATTCCCCTCTTTATCTACAAGACGTGCTAAACATTCATACTTAGTCACGGCACCTTGATTATTATCATAAATGGCTTGATAATATGGGATGACTCTGTTGTTATCTACAGCCTCACGAACTGCTTGAGAAAGTTTTAAATTTTTCTCGTATTCATTCTCAAAATTCATTGAATCTTCATATATCCAATACGGCAATGCATTATCTTCTGCATACTTTAAAGCCATTGAAACTTTTGAGAATAAATTGCTGTTGTCTTGTGAAACACAAGAAGACAATGTAAAGTTTACAAAGATATGTGTCTCTTGATAATTAATCATTAAATTTTGTAAAGATTTATAAAGATTATTGAGATACTCTTTTAACTTGTAAAAATCATATTTATCATCTAATATAACGGCAAATTCCGTTCCAGAGAGTCTATAAATTGAAGTGGCTTCGAAGAGC
This sequence comes from Sulfurimonas sp. C5, assembly GCF_029872055.1. Lineage (NCBI taxonomy): Bacteria > Pseudomonadati > Campylobacterota > Epsilonproteobacteria > Campylobacterales > Sulfurimonadaceae > Sulfurimonas > Sulfurimonas sp. C5. Next base: position 345,782 of record NZ_JARXNQ010000001.1, on the reverse strand, counting down.
TCTTTTAAATATGTACTGACATATTCAATAACATAATCACCGACTACAAAACCATAAAAGTTATTAATCATCTGGAAATTATCTATTTTGATAATCACTAAAGTATTATCTTCTTCATCATGTAAATCTTTTCTCAGCTGGTAAAGATTTGGCAAGTTTGTTAAATGATCGGTAAAGTAACGTAAAAAGAGTTGATTTCTATAATCTTCTATATGAAGATGTGTATGTTCATATTTTTCATGCAATGTATTTAGAACTTCATCACTCACTTGCTCCGGATTTTCTACCTGATAATCGTACACACTTAAACATGTCATATTTCTATCGTCATGTTTTAACAGAACAACTTTGGCACCAGGAAAATTTTTCTCGAGTTCACGGATTAAGTTTTGTACTAAAACTGTATTGTGGATAAAAGAGCTAATATGAAATAAAGGGATAAACTTACAACATTTTTGTACTTCGGAAATTACAGTTGGAACTTCCGTAGATGATTTTATTTTAAATCGGTAAAGTGCTAAGTCATTATTCTTTTTCTTCATATATATCCCTCGATTGGTATGTAATAATACCATAATTATGAAAATATCAAAGTATATTTTAATCCCACTTTTTATATACTCATACAATATTTTAAATGACGGTGGTAAACTTGAAATCATTTCAAAACCTTGTATTATTACAAAATCTTTACAGATTAAAACACCTTGGTTTTGAATACATCGATCATTTTGATATAAATGAGAAAAAAAGTTACGAAAAAGCAAGAACTCTAGACGAATTAATCTCAAACATACGTTCTTGTTACCTTTGTGATCTTAGTAAATCCAGATCACAAAGTATGTATGGGTTTGGGAATCCAAATGCTTCCCTTTTTATGCTAGACTATGTTGTTTCAGAATCTCAAGATACTGCCAATAACTATTTTACAGGAAGAAGTGGAGAGACATTGAAAAAGATGATTGAAAATGTTTTACAAATTGATCATAATTCCATTTATATGACGCATGCCATAAAATGTAAACCTTTACATACAAACAAACCTTCAGAGTCTGAATGGAATTCATGTAAACATTATCTTTTTTCTCAACTTGAATTTATTAAACCAAAAGTTATTGTTACATTAGGGGAAGATGCATATGCACACCTAACTGGCGATACGAACAATTTTGAAAATGTCAGAGGACATGTGATAGATTTTAAAGGATATAAACTTATCCCGATTTATCATCCTCAATATCTTCTTAGAAATCCGGAATCTAAGAAGATAACACTAAATGATTTAAACACTATAAAGAGTTGTCTATGAAAAAATTATTTTTAATTCTATTAGTACCTTTTGCCATTTTTGCGCAGAGTTACCTTGTTTCAGACATTCCTCTTCCAAAAACATATGTATTGGATCTCGATCCTTATGAATGTGATGAAGATTGTTTACAAGAGTTTTTAGAAAAGGATCAAATCTTTTCTTTTTTAGCACATGCACATAGAAAACTTCCAAATAAAGAGCTTGAAGAAGCAAGAATGATCAATGCAGCAATCTTCAACATTGGTGCTTCCAATACAAATGCAAACTTTCGTATAGCTCTTTTACTGCCATATAAACGCATAGGTAAGTATGCAACATCAACGACAAATGCAGTTTTTGCTTATCTAGTAACAAAAAGTACACCGTTTGATATGAAAAGCTACACCATCGAAGATGAAAGCTATGACACTATTCAAGCAGCACTGCAACAAATTCAACAAGACGGTATAGAGTTTGTAATTGCACCCCTAACGAAAGAAGGTGTAGAAAATATCATCTCTATTGATCCTGAACTAAGTATATATTTTCCTACAACGAATAAAAAAGATGTTGAAACAACTTCTCCATACTTAAGTTTCGGAGGTATAGATTATTCAGCACAAAGCGATATGCTTTTAAGAGAAGCCGTATCTCGACTTATTATATTCTCTGGTACTTCAGAAACAGGAAAAAAACTTGCACTTTATCAAGAAGATAGATTTTTACACCCTAATATTGAACATGTAGAGCCTAGCGCATTTTCTCCTGATCATGAGCTTGTGATGCCTACTCAAACGGATGAAACTCCTAAAAAAGTTTTCAAATATTACATATCAACAAGAACAACAAATCTGGAAAACTATTTGAAAGATAATGAAGAGATTGTAGCAGGTTCATTTTTGATTAATACACCAATCATAAAAACAGGGATGATTATGTCGCAATTAACACTATACGATACGAATGCGACTAATGTACTTTCAACACAAATTAATTACAATCCCCTACTCCTTTCTATGACACAATACAGAGATAGAGAAAATATGGTGATTGCTAACTCAATTACAAAACAAGACAATGTACAAATAGAGATGAATTCACTTATCGGCAATGATATCAAATACGATTGGATCAATTACTCTACTATTGTCGGTGTTGATTATTTCTATTCACAAGTTACAGGGGAAGCAAGAGTATATGATCTTGCTATAAAAGATGCTCAAGTAGTTTATGATATTGAGCTTTTAAGACCTATGAGAACAAAGTTCGCAAAATATATCCCTTCACAACCACCGGAGCCTGAATTAGAAGAGACTGAGAATTAACTCCTTAGTCTCTTTATCCATTTTTTTAATGGCACCTTCAAACGATATATGTGCCAATAATATCTCTAGTTCAAAAAGTTTTTCAGCCTCTTTATATACAGTTTGTTTTAACGTGAAAGAAGCTGCTTTCATCTCTATCAGTTCCGTTTTTACATCTAAAATATCACCAAGTTTTGCACTTTTAAGGTAATCTGCTATGATTTTTTTAGCCACAAAGTGTCCATCATCTAAAACAGGTGTCAATCCTTTGTCAAAAAATGCCTGACTTCTGGCTCTTTCACAAAAGTTCAGATAATTTGAATGGTAAACTATCCCTCCCGTGTCTGTATCTTCGTAATAGACTCTAATTTTCATTATTTAATCACCTAGGTAAAAATTCATATATTCAAAACGTAAATAAATGCTATTAATTATACAAAGGTCTCGCTTTTAGACTGCTTTGTACTATCTGGAACTCTTTTTAAAAAGTATCTTTGAGTTTTTCACGAACCGCTAAAAATTCATCCAAGTATTCAAAAAATATATCTACAAGTTCCGGATCGAAGTGTTCGTCCCGTTCCTCTTCAATCAATGAAAAGATTTTTTCATCCGGCCACGCTTGTTTATATACACGATCACTACCCAAAGCATCAAAGACATCTGCCAATGCAGTAATACGGCCGTATATATGGATCTCTTCAGCTTTTAATCCTCTAGGATAGCCTCTTCCGTTCCACTTTTCATGATGTTCATGTGCTACGATAGCTGCAGCTTTAAGAAGTGGTCTATGAGAGCTGTTGAGCATATCGTATCCGAGTCTCGCATGCTCTTTCATCTTTTCAAACTCTTCATCCGTAAATTTACCCGGTTTATTCAAAATAGCATCTGGAATTGCAACTTTACCGATATCGTGCATAGGAGAAGCCTGTTTTAACATCTCCGATTCCTCTTGACTCAGTCCGTAATGACGTGCCAATATACGAGAATATTCTGCAACACGCTTGACGTGGTTACCAGTTTCTTTGGATCGGCTTTCACCGATGGCACCCATTGTAAACACAACTTCGCGTTGAGTATCTTCGATCTCTGTATTTAAGGCTCTAATCTCATCCATGGCATCTTTCATACTTGAAATCATTTTATTAAAAGAATTACCCATTTGACCCAATTCGTCATTACTCTCTACACTTACCTGTGTTGTATAATCTTGCGTTACTGTAATATCTCGTGCCGTCTTAGACAAACGGCTTAGCGGACGGATTAAAGAGTTTGCAAAATATAAAGCAAACAGTAAAATCATCAAACCGCCGATAAGCAGAGTAATAAAAAACCATAAACGATATTTTTTTACAATTCCGTATGCTTCATCTTTGTCTTCTTCCAATACAATTGTGATAGAAGGGAGTGTTTTTAATTCTTTTTTAACGGCAATTTTTTCACTGAACTCATAAGGTCTAAAAAATGTTTTTCCATCTCTATCAAGAATAAAATATTGACGTGTTACCGTATTGTGAAAATATGTTTGAAGATTGCTCAGTTCATATTCTAGGTACAACACTGCTATTTTTGAATGATCAAACGGAGAATAGACATCAATATGATATATAGGTGTGTCATTAAACTGTTGTCCAATCTGCGCAAAGTCACTGCATGCTATGATATTTCCTGCAAGATTGACAATATAAAGATCTCCTTTTAGATGTAAGTCCTGTTTTTTATTTTGTAACAAACGGCTGATTCTACGATCTAAGTCTTCTGTAAATATATCAGTCATTATCTCGGACTTAGCAATAAATGCAAGATCGTCTTGAATATTTTTGATATGCTGGTCAATACGATCATTGGTCATATCAAGCTGTGTTTCAAGCTCTTTGGTAATACGTTGCAACTGCTCTTCTTGCAGAGATGTTCCAAAGAAAAACATCGTAATTGTATAGGGTACTAAACTGATAAGCAGAAGAAATAAAATAGTTTTAATTTTAATACTCATAAATCACCTTTACGGTTTGATTTACCATACTCAAAGGTATATAGGCAATTGCTCCTTCAACATTACTCACAAATAACAATGCAGCTTTATATGAAGCGACTGTTGAAGGTGGTGTTATACCTTTGAAATGTTGCTTAATCCAATACTTATTTAATTTATTACGCTGCATTATTAAAACACGTTGCTCAAATTCCAGGCGTCCCTCATTGTTAGCCAGCGTATTTATAGGGATCACTTTTTGATTTTCAATAAAGTTTTGTCTGCGAAGATACAAATTGCGCAATTCGTTCTGAGATATTTTATTCACTGGAGAATCTGCTTTTACAATGACGGCATACTCTGCTGCTTGTAAAATGCCAGCCATGAAAAAGATGAAAAAAACAGTTCTCGTTAACATTAGAATAGTACCGAAAATGAAGCTAACAATTTATTTTGGCTACTTTGTTCATGCCATTGATATTCTGCTTTTAGAGAAACAGGATAAATCGGTCTGTAACTGTAGCCAAAAAGGAAAATCTGATCTTTACCTATGAGGTCGTTATCATCAAAATACTCATAACGGGATACTAATGCATGTTGTTCTGAAAACGGATAAAGCACTTGAACATAACCACCCATAGACTTGTCGTTTTGCAAGTTTTTAGAAGTACTTTTTCGAAGCATATATTCTGCGCTTACTTCAACAGGTTCACCCGTATATTTTGCATTAATTTGTACAAAATTATATGTTTCATTTTGCAGTGTAGTAAACTGCCCTATTCCTCCACCTATTGAACTATCCATTGTAAGCTCATGCTCTAAAGTAGCCCCGACAAAATGATCGGTCGAGATATTGATGTAAGATTTATCTAAATCCTCTGTTTCTTGTGCGAACACATGATATGTTGTATCGTATGAACTGCCTAAAAAACCGCTAAGTGCAATACCTGTAAGAAATTTTGGAAAAAGGTAACGTGAATATAATGGATTTGATGTTGTGTCACGTAAAACATTAATAGGCTGAAAATTCCAATAACCTATTGGCGTAATCTGCTTTCCTGCACGTATTCCAAAATTATCTGAAAAACGATAATCAAGATAAACTCTCTCGGCATGAAAAGGTGTATTACTTTTATCATTATGAGCTTTAAAGTCATAAGTATAAAAACTCACAGCTTCAAACTCAACCATATAGTTTAACTGCGGTGTTAGTTCACCGTATGCCATTACGGCTACGTCATCTACTTTAAATGAACGTTCATATTCACCTTGTGCGTATTCAGTTGAAAAATAACCACCAACTGTCAGCATCTTGTCAAATGAGTATCCGTTTCCTATTTTATAATCAGTATTATCGACAGCTTGTAAAAGCAATAAAGGGAAGAGTATTAAAACTATGTATTTCATGGCATTCACTTGTAATGAACTATATTCTGTTTGTTATGCCATTTTATTAAAAAACAAATAATTAATCAAGAGAGTCTTTTAGTAGTTTTAATTGATATAAAAGGGAAAAATATAATCTTTTTCCCTTTGTATTAGAACTTAAAAATTAAACTTGTTGTTTGAGTAAAATCTCTTTTTTCTACACTGACAGCAGGTTTTGAATCATAATCGTAATTCACTTTAAGTGAGATAAAAAACTTTTTATATATATGTACTTGTAGCTCTAAAATATTTGTAATTATGTAGTCGTTCAGGTCTCCAAATTTCGGCTGGTAATATCCTACATAACTGATTGTTGAGTCATCTCCAAGTTGATTAGTATACGATAAATAAAAATTAGTTCTTAGATTATTTTCATGAGGGTCTATATTTGTCGTATATTGTATATATTCATAAAATCCACCTATCCCTGCAAACAGTTTTCCCATCGACTCATGAACAAGATAAAAACGATACCCCCCACCTGCTAATGAACGGTTTTTTATTTTTGTGAACTCGTTTGTTTGTACTTGAGCGAACAACTCGTAATTGACATCTTGTTTCTCATAAAAAGTATGGATATAACGTAAATGCCCATATGACTTATTTGTATTTTTTATACCTTCAACTTCAGCATAATTAACACTAGCTTCTGCCCATATCACATAAGAGCTGTTATTGTCATATTGAACTTTGAGTCCACCTTTATATTCGTCTTTGTCAGTATTTCCTCTGGCATTTTCAATAGATGCTTCCAAGACTCCGCTGACACCTGGATTTTTACCTATTTCTACCGGAGCAACGCTTACAACTCCGTATAAAGATGAAAAGATAGTTAAAAAGAGAATAAAAAACTTCATTATCGTCCTTGCAAAAAATTTTGCAATTGTATTGTAATCCCAGTTAACCTTATAATAAATCACTAAATTTTCAAATTTTTGTATTTTGTTGTACAATAAAGTTACCAACTTTGGAGAAGTCTATAAATGAATAGTAAAATATATCTTCGTTTCATCATTTATTTTCTTCTCTTTGGTCTAGTTGTATCTTTTGCTACATTTTTCATAAACTCTATTGTGCAATCTAAAAATATAACCAAAGAGATTAGAAAAAATGCCCAGCATTTCGTAGAAGCACAAGAGAATATGAGTAGACTTTATATACATCATTTAGAACAGGATCTCTATTCGATCATAAACAATCCTTTATTTCTTGATTATATAAAAGATTCTTCTGTTGAAAACCTCACTTTAGTACAAAAGCTATTTTTAAATGTACTGATGGCAAATAAGGCTTACTTTCAACTTCGTTTTATCAATTCACAAGGAAAAGAAGTTATCCGTATCGAAAGACAAAAAGGGAATAATAAAGCCTTTATTGTTGATGAAAAAAATTTACAGGATAAATCACAACGATACTACTTTAAAGAGACTATTAAGCATGAACATGGAACATATTGGTATTCCAAACTGGATCTCAATGTAGAGCATGAAAAGATCGAAGAACCATACCGCCCTACTATGAGGATTTCCATACCTGTAACTTTTAAAAATAAATCTCAGGGACTAGTAATTATCAATGTTGATATGTCAGACCTGCTTCACTTGCTGCAAACCTCTAATGAGTTTTATGTATATTTAGTTGATAAAGAGGGTTATTTTATTCTTCATCCAGATAATAAAAAATCCTGGAGCCGTTACCTTGGAACCAAATATACATTAATGAATGAATTTGTCAATGAAACACCCAAAAAGTTTTTACAAAATGAAAGCTATCAGAGAGATAACATGTACTCTTTTTCTTTAGAAAAAGTGTTCAAAAATGGTGAAGATATCCACCTTGTACTACGTACCCATGATAACTATCTGGCATCATTACATGAAGATAGTTCCAAATTAACATTATACTTAGCACTGCTAATCTTTTTTATCTCGGTTCCAACAGGAATTATTATTGCATTTAAACCCGCTAAAATCCAAGAGGCACTCCATCGCACTTTAAATGAAAACCTGAAAAAGACAGATATTATCGATAAGTATGTATTAACATTTACAACAGATACTGACGGACGATTTAACACTATTAGTACAGCATTATGCAATTTAACTGGATATGAAAGATCAGAACTCATAGGGGAAAAAGCTTCTATTTTCCAAAGCGGCAATACATCTCATGAAACATATAGAAAACTTTGGGATACAATCAGTAGCGGTAATGCATGGCATGGTGAACTGCAAGATAAAAATAAAGATGGTGACCTGTTTTGGTTGGAAACTACAATCCTCCCTTTATATGATGAGCATCATATTTTCACAGGCTATATGTCTATCTCCTCAGACATTACAAGTAAAAAACTTTATCAATTAATTTCCGAGCATGATAAACTAACTAATATCTACAATAGACATAAACTTGATAAAACCTTGGAAGAGGAGTTTCAAAGAGTTGCGCGTTACAATGTAGAGTTGTCTTTAATCATCCTTGACATAGACCATTTTAAATCGGTCAATGACACATATGGACACCAAGTTGGGGATTCTGTTCTTATAGAGTTGACAAAACTTTTAAGAACAAATATAAGAAACACCGATATCATCGGTAGATGGGGTGGTGAAGAATTCCTTATCATCTGTACAAATACCAACCTTAAAGGTGCATATGATTTGGCAGAACATCTTAGAGAAAAAGTTGCCGCCTACAACTTTACAACAGTGGGTCATAAAACATCTAGTTTCGGAGTAGCTGCATATAGTGAAGGTGATACGATAGAATCGCTTTTAAAACGTGCGGATGATAATCTCTATAAAGCAAAAGAGAGCGGTAGAAATAAAGTTGTTTCAACTTGAAAATAGGCAAAAGCCTATTTTTAATAAAGATGTTCCCTTTTAAAATACTCTTGAGGTACTTTACATAAAGGACACGCTTTAGGCGGTTTTTTACCACGATGAACATGACCACATACCTCACATACCCAGTACTCGTCTTCATTACTGTTAAAAAAGCCCTCATCTTCCAACGCTTTTTTGAGTGCAGCATATTCCCTTTCATGCTCCACTTCCACTTTTGCAATCGCTTTTAAAAGACGTGCTATATCTTTATGCCCTTCAGCTTCTGCTATTTCGGCAAAATTCGGGTACATTTGTGTATGTTCGTAATGTTCACCCTCTATGGCTATATCAAGGTTTTTCAGAGTTTCATGCATCTCGATGCCGTACTTCAATTTGTTGTATGCTTCATATTCTGCTTTGGCATGGTATTTTTCGTTCATGGCAGCTTCTGCAAAATGATCCGCTATTGCATGCCATCCTGCTTCACGAGCCAGTTCTCCGAAAAATTCATACTTGTTTCTAGCTTGAGATTCACCTGCAAATGCTTTCATAAGATTTACAGCTGTGAGATCTTCTGTAATACATTCCATATGTTTACCGCAACATACAAGTGTACCGCCTCCGACATGCTGTACTTCTACTTCATTACCACATACACTGCATCTATATGTTTCATACTGTCTCATACCATACTCCTTGAATTTGTTCTATGGATAAGTATAAGACAAGCTCTCTTAAAGAGCAATAAGTACGTTTTATAGCTTTAATTATTTAGTTTTGTGACCAACCGCCGCCAAGTGCTTTATAAAAAGTCGCCTCTTCAATCAATAGCTGTGATTTTGTCGTAACATACGAAAGTTGGCTGTTAAGTAATAAATTACGAGCTATTAATACATTTAAATAACTTGTTGTTCCAACCATATACTTTTTGTTAGCAACATCATAAGCTTCTTGATAGGCATTTACTTGCTGCTCAACAGCTGCCTGTTTTGCTTTTATAGCTTTCATTGACTGTAATGAATCATATACTTCTTTATAAGCATTTTTAACAGCTTTAGAGTACATAATTAAAGCTGCTTTTTGTTCTGAATTACTCATCTCCACACTTGCAGAGATTCTTCCAAAATCAAATAATGGCATATATATACTTGGTCCAATTCCCCATACTTGTGAATCATTACTTGTGAGATTACTGAACTTTTGACTTTGAAATCCTGCATTTCCGCTTAATGAGATATTTGGAAAATATGCTGCTTTAGCAACACCAATCAATGCAGTCTTGGCTTTTAAATTCTCTTCTGCTACTTTAATATCCGGACGATTTTGTAAAAGATTTGTCGGTAAATTTGCAGGAATCTCTATAAACTCAGGTAACTTTGTCTTTGTTGCTATACTGCTTTCAAATATCTCTTTAGGTGAACGTCCAAGTAAAACAACCAAAGCACTTTGCAGTTTTACTTTTGTAACATTGAGCGCTTCTATAGTTGTTTTTACCGAAGCAAGTTCTGCTTTTGTCTGAGCAACTACCAAAGAATCGATAACACCGTATTTATACTCTTTTTCTCTATATGCTAAAGTCTCTTCGTAGTTTTTTAAATTCTCGTTTGCTATACGAATCTGTTCCTCTGCTGCTACAAGATTAAAATAGTAGGAAGCAACATCTGTAATTAAAGAGATGCGAACTGTTTCTTTATTCGCATCTACTGCCAGATAGTTTGCTAAATTAGCATCCCTCTGATTGAAATTTTTCCCCCACAAATCAATCTCGTAAGCAACAGAAGCACTCATACTGTAATCATTATATATCCCGCCAAAAGAACCTGGAAATGCATTTAGACTTCTTTTCTGTCTTGATGCAGCTGCTGCCAAATCGACTTGCGGATACAGTTCTGCATCACTAATATCATACTGTGCACGTGCTTTTTGTACGTTTTCTACTGCAAGTTTAAGATCATCATTGTTTTTCAGCGCTTCTGTAATGAGAAGATTTAACTTCTCATCATTGAAAGCTTTAAACCATTCTACGTTAACTTTTACTTCCTCTTGCGCTTTTGGAAGCTCTAATTCAGGCTTTGTATACTCAGGTGCTAAAGAACAAGCTGAAAGAAAGAAAACACAACTACTCAGTACTAACAAAGTTTTAGTTTTCATCTAAGCCTCCTTTGTTATAAAATTTACTTTTTACCTTCATAATCAAATAGTAAAAAAGCGGTACAAAAAAGATACCGATCAATGTTAAGGCGATCATACCGCCAACAACCGTTGTACCTATAATATGACGGCTATTTGCACCTGCTCCGATACTTACTGCAAGCGGCAAACTACCCATAATAAATGCAAATGATGTCATAACAATAGGTCTAAAACGAACTTTTGCTCCTTCTACCGTTGCATCAAACAAACTCAATCCGCTTTTTAAACGCTGCATTGCAAACTCAACCATTAAAATAGCATTCTTTGCCGAAAGTCCTACAAGGGTAATAAGCCCTACTTGGAAATATATATCACTTTCTAATCCTCTTAGCCATAAACCAAGCACAGCTCCGAAGAATGCAAAAGGTACTGCTAAAATAACGGCGAACGGAATACTCCAGCTCTCATAGAGTGCTGCCAAAATTAGGAATACAAAAATAATAGCATAAATAAATGCCATATTCTTTGTATTTGCAAGCTGCTTCTCTTGATATGATGTTCCTGCCCAGCTTATAGTATAACCTTCAGGTAAAACTTTATTTGCTACTTCTTCAATCGCATTTAAAGCATCTCCCGAGCTGTATCCAGGTTTTGCCATACCAGAGATCTTTGCTGCATCAAACATATTAAACCTTTGAATAATGCTTGGTCCCACTATACGTTTAATCTCTACCATCTCACTAATTGGGATCAATGCTCCGCCTACAGCTTTTACAAAAACGTTTTGGTAGTTTTGTATACCTTCTCTGTACTCGCTTTGCGATTGAAGGTTTACATGATACGTACGCCCAAAAAGGTTAAAATCATTTACATACTTATGTCCAAATGTTGCTTGAAGCGTTGTATATATATCAGCTGTACTCACACCTAAAGCTTTTGCTTTATCTTCATTAACAGTAATCATATACTGAGGAACATTTGTGTTTAACGTAGTTCTAACACCCATAAGTTCCGGACGTTGATTTGCCTGTTTTAAAATCTCCTGTACATAACCGTTAAGAGTTGTTAATTCTCCCCCTGTTCTATCTTGGATATACATCTCAAATCCGCCTGTCGTACTCATACCTCTAATTGGTGGAGGTGTCACTACAAACAAAAAGGCTTCTTTGTTTTGTGAGAACATTCCCATATATTTACCTGCGATAGCAGAAGCTGATGAAGCCGCATCTTTACGCTCGCTCCAGTCGCTTAAGTGTACAAACGAAATTGCAGCATCCGTTTTATACGCAAAAGTAGTAATATCAAGACCTGAAAGTCCTGCAGCTTTTGTTACTTGGGGATCATCCAAAAACTGTTTACTTACTTCATCAGTTACAGCTTTAGTACGTTGTAAAGAAGTTCCAGGCATCATATTTTGAATAACCATTACAACCCCTTGATCCTCACCGGGAACAAGACCTGTAGGTAAACGCATCATCATCATATACGCCCCAGCTATCATCACTAGAAAGAGCAGGATATTAAAGACGCTAAAACGGATTACACGTTTAACACCCGATGTGAAACTCTCAGTAGCTTTTTCAAAGAACTCGTTAAACTTTCGAATCGGCCAAAACGGTGTAGGCTCCTCATGTTTTAAGAACAGTGCACATAAAGATGGTGTCAATGTTAAAGCGATGATTCCTGAAATAGTTACCGAGATAACAATTGTAATGGCAAACTGCTGATAAAGCTTTCCACTAAAACCACCCATAAATGCAGCAGGAATAAATACCGCTGAAAGTACAAGTACGATCGCAATTACAGGTCCAGTGATCTCTTGCATCGCTTTAGTTGTCGCTTCTTTAACACTTAAATGTTTATTCTCTTTGAGAATCCTTTCAACATTTTCAATTACAACAATAGCATCATCAACAACCAGACCAATAGCTAACGTGAGTCCAAAAAGAGTCAGCAAGTTGATCGAAAAATCCATTGCATAAAAACCTGCAAACGTCCCTATAATAGAAACAGGAATTGCAAGAACCGGAATGATTGTCGCTCTAAAATTTCCTAAAAACAAGTAAATAATTGCAACAACAAGTAAAATAGACAAACCAAGTGTGAAAATTACTTCTTCAATAGATTGCTCTACGAATTCCGTTGGATCATACGGTACGCTGATCTTAATATCTTCAGGAAATTTTTTCGAAAGCTCTTCCAATGTATGATCAAGCTTAGCCGAAACTTCTAAAGCATTTGCTCCTGGTGCCAAGAAAATACCTACAGGCATCATTGGTTCTTTGTTATACGTTGCTTGGAAATAGTACGACTCTGATCCCAGTTCAACGTTTGACACATCTTTAAGTTTCAGAGCTGAACCATCACTGTTAGAACGCAATATAATGTTCGAGAACTCTGCAGGAGACTGCAGCCTTCCCTGTGCACGAACAGTATACGTATATACAGGATGAGAGTTAATAGGCTCTTGTCCTAACTGCCCTGCTGCGTACTGGTTATTTTGACTTTTAATAGCATCTACCACATCCGTAATAGTCAGATTATAGTTTGCCAGCTTATCAGGGTCAATCCATACACGAATAGCATAATCCTTACTTCCGAAGATATAAGCATCACCAACTCCAGGTATACGCTTGATATCATCCAAAACATTTACAAGAACGTAGTTAGATAAATATATCGTATCGTGTACTTGGTCTTTGGAAGTAAAAGCAAGTACTTTTAACATATCAGGAGAGCGTTTTCTAACACTCACTCCCTGATCACGAACTGCTTGAGGCAGTTTTGAAATTGCCAATTGTACACGGTTGTTTACATCTACGTTTGCCTGATCAGGATCTGTTCCAATTTTAAATAAAACACTTACTGTAATAATACCGCTCGGTGAAGCTGTCGATGTCATATAGATCATATTATCTACACCGTTGATTGCTTCTTCTAAAGGTGCCGCAACAGTTTTTGAAAGCGTCTGTGCATCTGCACCCGGATATGTCGCTTGAACGTTAATTTGAACAGGAACAACACTTGGGTATGCTTGTACCGGTAGTGATTTAATAGATATCACACCGGCGATAATGATAATTATCGATAAAACCGCCGAAAATATCGGTCTATTTATAAAGAATTTAGAAAACATTATTTTTCCTGAGTATTAATAGTTTTATCTATCGTTACAGGAGTATTTGGCTTAATTCTAAAAAAATTATTTACAATCACTACATCTTTTGGTGCTACACCTGAAACAATAAACTTATCACCTGAAGCCTCAATAATTTTTACAGGTCTTACACCTACTTTTCCGTCAACTACTACAAAAACAATAGTACCTAGAGGATTTTGCAGTACTGCTTGCTGCGGAACAGCAAGCACATTATTTGAAACTACACCTATAATTTTAATCTTCGCAAACTCACCTGCTACAAGCTGTGCATCAGGATTTTTAAATACTGCACGTGCTTTCATTGTCGAAGTTGCATCATCTACACGGCTGTCTACGAAATCTACATACCCTTTTTGAGTATACTCTTTCCCATCAATTACAAGAACCGCTTGTAATTTTGCATCTTGCAGTTTATTCCAAGTTCCGTTTGCAAGTAAATATTTTTGTTTCAGTTTTGAAATCTCTGGAATTGAAAATTCCGCATATATAGGATCTGTCTGACGCATTTGTACTAAAGCTGTACCTGCAGTTACATAATCCCCTACATCAACCATTCTTTTCCCTGCAATACCGTCAATTGTTGCAGGTACATTTGTATAGTTTAAATTTACTTGTACTTTTTGAAGTTCAGCCTGTGCTACTTTTACATTTGCCTCAGCACTTAAATATGCGAAGTACATACTGTCTTTATCTTGTTCACTAATTGCTTTTTCTTCATAAAGACCGCGAGCGCGTTCCCAATCTTTTTGTGCCTTTTCAAACTTTGCATTCTCTACAGCCAGTGCAGCTTTTTTACTTGCAACGTCTGCTGCATAAATATCCGGCTCAATTTTATACATTGCAGAACCTTTAGTAAGCTGTGCACCTTCCGTATAAAGCTGTTGTTCTAAAACACCGGATACTCTTGCAGTAATTGTTACCTCTTTTGCAGCATTTATACGTGCAGGATATTCTAAAGAAACCGGCACTTGTTTTTGTTCATTAACAATATATACATCTACTTTTGGTGCCATCTGTTGTTGTTTCGCCTGTTCTTGTGCCACTAATGCACTTCCCACTAATAAACAAGCGACTAATGAAAATTTCATCAACTTTGTACCCATTACTTTTCTCCTATAATTTCTTCAAAATTCTTACTCTCTTGTAAGATAATGTCTAAAACTCTAAAATAGCTTTCTAACTCTTCTTCACTCAGTTTTGCTTTGATAGCTTCGTTTACTTTATGTGCCAAAGGTACTGCCTGTTCTAGAATCTCCTTCGCTTTTGGAGTCAAAGAGATCCTGTTTGCACGCTTGTCTAAAGAACAATCTTCCCTTTTTAGAAGATCTTTTTTGATTAAAGACTCAATAGAACGCCCCACTGTCGTTTTATCTTTTCCTAACATCTCTGCCATTTGCGTTTGTGTAACTTCTTGATCTTCATCAATTATTTTTAGCGTTGCAAACTGCTCTGCCGCAATTCCAAAACGTGGCTGCAGCAATTTTGTAAAGCTTGTTTTTAACATTGTAGCTACCAAGTTTGTTTGGTAGCCTATAGAGTTTTCTAAAGTATAAGACATTATCCCTCCAACAAAATATATCTCAAATAGTAGCATATGCAACTTTAATCAAATATTAAAAAGTTGCATATGCTACTTATTTTAAATTTAAAAATTTTAAACTATAACATCAGTTGATTACATTTACATTACCTTTATTTTAGTTTCGCTAAAATTACACTCTTTTTTCATGGAGGAAAAATGGTAAGACCAATACCTAGAAATAACGAAATAACTTTTAACGATCATGAGATCATTGTGTCTAAAACAGATAAAAAGGGAAAAATCACATATGGAAATGAGATCTTTATCCGTATGAGTGGTTATGAAGAGGAAGAACTTTTAAATCAACCTCATAACATACTAAGACATCCTGATATGCCTAGAGCAATTTTCAAACTTTTATGGGATACAGTTCAATCAAAAGAAGAGATTAATGCATATGTAAAAAATCTTTCTAAAGATGGTTCTTACTATTGGGTCCTTGCAAATGTTACTCCATCATTTGATCAAAATGACAATATTATCGGTTACTTTTCAGTAAGACGTAAACCTTCAAAAGAAGCAATAAGCTTTATCTCCGATCTTTATGCAACATTATTACAAATTGAAAAAAATCGCGGTATGGAAGCATCAATAGAATATCTAAATAATTTATTAAAAGAAAAAGGAGTGAGCTATGAAGAATTTATCCTCACTGTCTAAAGTCCATTACGCAAATATAGCTATTTTAATTACAGTTTTTATTACTACCGGTATTACTTCATTATTATATGATTTTCACATAGTAACTATGCTTTTTAATCTGGCAAATATTTTCTTAGCTATTTATATTTTTGTTTATCTTAAAAAAGCTGAGAAAAATATCGAAAAATCTCAAAAAGTTTTTCAAAGTGCATTACAGGGTGACTTTGAAATACGTTTAACACATATAGATGAAAAAGGAACTCTTGGAAGACTAGCTTGGGACATCAACTATTTTATGGATCAATTAGAAGTATTTATGAGAGAGGTAAATACATCAATTGACTATGCATCTAAAAACAAATATTTCAGAAGAGTTGATGCCAATGGTTTAAATTATACATACGAAAAAACTGCAAATAAAATCAATCAGGCACTAGATGCCATGAGGGATGAATATCTTACGCAAAAAGAAAAGAATTTTGCTGCAGAACTCGGTAAAACGGGTAAACCTCTAAATGTAAGCTTTGGTATGATTCAAACACAACTTGCCGAAGGTGTGCAACAACTCAATGAAACAGCTGAAAAAGCAGATGAAACTGCTGTAGCGTCAAACCAAAGTATTAATGAAGCCAATGAAATCATTACAAAACTTTCTACACTGACGGAATCTATAGAAAACAACAACCAAGCAGTTGATTCTCTTCAAAGCAGAACAAACGAAATTGGTGAAGTGATCAATCTAATCAAAGATATTGCAGAACAAACAAACCTTCTTTCGCTTAATGCCGCTATCGAAGCTGCTCGTGCCGGTGAACATGGACGCGGATTTGCCGTTGTTGCTGATGAAGTACGAAAACTTGCAGAGCGTACACAAAAAGCAACAAGCGAGATTAGTATCTCTATCCAAACATTACAACAAGAAACTGGTTCTATATCTGAAGCCGCAGATGTAATGAGCAAGGTATCAGATGAAGCTACACAGATGATTGAAAGCTTCAAAAGTGTTCTTGATAACTTTAATCTTAATGCCAATTCAATGAAACAAGGTGCCCAAGATCTAGAAAGCAGCTTAATGGTTATACTTGTTAAAATCGATCATATCCTCTTTAAATCTGATGCGTTTAGCCATGTGATGAAACATCAAAAAGCTGCAGATCTTAAAGATCGCGGTTCATGTCGCTTAACACATTGGAAAGCAGAAGATGCTCAAGAGAAATTCGGCGACACTACATCTGCATTTTCACAACTAAAAGCAGCCCATACAGTCGTGCACGATGCTGCGCATAAAGCTGTTGCAATTGCTGAAAACGGTTATGATGAAAAAAACAATCCGGTTATTATAGAAGAGTTTACTAAAATGGAAAATGCAAGTGAAACTCTTTTCACTATTCTTGACAAGATGCTGCAAGAATACAAAGAACACTCTACACAGACAAAGTAAGCATTTTTAAAGTGGTATTTCACCACTTTAACTCTCCCCGTATCCTCTTTGCAATTGTGCTTTTTTGCTCAATAACTGAACACTTTGAGTAATATCTTTTCTAGCGATATGATAATGTTCATGGAGCTTTTCCAAAGATTCATCTATCTTGTTTGAAAGCTTCTCACTTATTTCATCTAAATTTTGTTTCATCTCGGCAACTTTTTCATCTTTCGTCTCAAGCAGCTCTACTGAGATCTTTGAAAGCTGTGACTGCGCTTTTACATAGTCTGACTTAATCGCTTCAATATCGTTTATAAGTACTGCTACATTTTTATAAACGTCACTAAATTCTGCTTGCTTCATTTGAAAATCAGTCATTTTGTTTGCCATTAAACTCATCTGTTTTAAAAGCATTTCACTCTGAGCACGAATGTTTGTTAAAAGAGTATCGTCTTCACTCAGTGTAGTTTTAATCCCTTCACTATGCGCTTTTAAAAGGTTTATTTGATTCTCGTACGACTTAGTAACTCCGGAGAGTTGGGAGAGTGTGTGCTGTACGATAGAGTTAGCTATTTCACTGTAGATATTTTTTATACCTTCGATATTTCTTTTAAGCTCTTCAACCTCTTTAGAGATATCTATCATCTCTTCTTTATTTGTCAAAATTGACTTTATGCTGTTAAAATGTTCCTGTTCTGAAACACGTAATATATCTATATGTTTATGCACAACATTATCAAGTTCCGGTACCTGTACTTCACTGAAGTACTTATACTCTTTTTTAACATCTGCCAAAGAGTCTTCAACATCTTTAAACATATCTACAAACTTCATTTGGTTGGATAAAATTTTTTCAAGTGCACTTAGATCACTTTTAAACTTACCTATTATCTCTTCTTGTGATGCCCTATCTTCTTGCTGTGCCTGTATCATTCTTTTTTCAAGCTCAAGAATAAAGGTTTTTAATTCAGAAAGTTCATTTGCAAGAGTTTTAGCAAAATGCTCTTGATTTTTGGCAAGTTCTGATTGTTGTGTTTGATGTAAAATATTCATAATAAAAAAGAGTACTAACGAAACAAGTAAAGGGAGTAAAGATTCACGTACTAGTGCCATCATATCGTTGTTTTGATATGTAAGAAAGTGTAAAAGAGTTGCTATAAAACCGATTGAAAGCATCAATGGAGCATAATTAATTTTATTAGGCTGTTTTAGAATATATACCTGTCTTAAAAAGAGTAATGCCATAAAGGAAAAGCTAACTAAAAAATCTGCGGATACCATCAAACGCTCCAGATTATTTTCTTGTGTAGCTTATTCTATCATAATTTTTTATAAAACTATAGAAGCAACCTCGTGTGGAGTATATGCTATTAAATCGTGAGTCCCGAAACTTGAAAATCCCCATGCAGCAAATACAGCATCTATGTTGGCATTATGAGCAGCTTCCATATCTTTGGAATTATCACCTATCATCCATGCACGGTCTTGTATATTTGAATACTTATAGTTGTTTAAAATGTGATGCAGCATATCCGGATTCGGTTTTGATTTTTCAACTTTGTCCGCACCTATGATAACGTCAAAAAGCTCTTTAACTTTTAAAGATTCCAGCATTGTTTGTGCAAAAACAGTAGGTGCATTTGTAGCTACAGAGAGTTGCACATCATTTTCTTTTAAAATATGTAAAAGCTCCTCGACACCTTCATAAAGATACGGATTTTGAATACATTGCTCTTTATAATGCTTCTCGAAAATCACACGATCGCGCTCTTCATACAAGTCTGTATTGTAAAAAAGTTTTGCCAGATTTCTCTGGTGCATATTAATAGCCTCTACAACAAAATCTTCGCTCAAAGGCTCAAGTCCATGATTAAGTTCGCGAACATGGTTAATAGAGATAGTGATATCTTTTTTCGAGTCTATTAAAGTCCCGTCCATATCAAAGATAACTATCTTTTGCATTATGATCTCATCTTCTCGTATATCTCTAAAAGTGCGTCTACAAAAAGGTCGCTGTCATTGAGACATTTTGCAACTCTGTACTCTTTAAATCCCAGTTCTTCTGCAACTTCTCTGTACTCAATATCGAGCTCAAAGTCTGTTTCAGAGTTGTCGATCGTAAAAGCGATAGGATAGATAATCACACCGCGGTTACGTACAGTTTTAAGCTTATCCTCCAAAGACGGTTCCAACCATTTCATAGGCCCTACTTTTGATTGATATGCTAAATGCACCTCGTGAAAGTTCATATTTTCTTTTGCCATCATCTCTTTTAAAATATCTACATGACGATTTACATGCTTTTCATATACATCACCTGCATCTACTATCTTTTGAGGTAATCCGTGTGCTGAGAAAATAATGTCAAAATCTTCATACTTATCTTCCCCTATACTCTCTTTGATCTTTTCAAGGACTGCTTTATTGTACTTTTCATTTTCAAAATAGTGTTTGATCTCAATTACAAGTGCATCACCCTCACTATCATGATAAGCTTCTTCAAAATCTTCTAAAGATGATTTCGTCGTTGTTGTAGAGTACTGAGGATACATTGGAATCAGATAAATTTTATCTACATTCTCTTTAGAGAGTTTTTCTATGACTTCAGGAGCAAACGGGGGCGTATAACGCATAACAAAATCAACGATCACATTATCACCCAGTTTTGCTTGCAGTTTATCGACAAGTTTTTGAGTATGTCCGACAAGTGGAGACTTTCCACCTAGTTCTCTATATATCTCTTGTGAACTTTCCGTTCTTGTAAAAGTGATCATTGTAGCGATAAACTTTCTGAGTAAAGAACTTTTCATCGTCAAAATATTTTTATCGTTAAACATATTTGTCAAAAACACTTCAACCTCTTCAAGGTTGTTAGGTCCACCCATATTTAATAACAATACTGCTTCTTTTTTCATCTCTATCCTAATCTATATAAACTGCCAACCATACGACAATTTTTTTAGTTTTTAGTAATTTGTGCTCAGTACCGGCAGGGATAAACAGACTAGAGCCTTTTCTAAGTTTATGAACATGAGAATTCATCTCTAACTTTGCACACCCCTGCAAAACAATTACCCATTCATCTTTTTCAGAACAAAATGTTTGTTCTGTTTGTAAAGTATTACTTATTATGCGGCTAATTTTAACATTTTTATGTTCAAGTAAAGTTGTAAATTCTTCACTATCTACTTCAGGTAAGGAATATTCAAAAAATTTCTCATTCATCTTTTACTCTTAGGCTTACTTCATACATAAACTGCTGCAATGGGAGCATATCTTCATAGATATTATACAAAGTATCTATTAGCTTTTCACCCTCTTCAATCAAATGAGGATCAAGAGTCTTGTATGTAGCCATCCCTTTATATAGAGAAAGTTCTACATTCTCCATCTCTTTATCAAATCCCCTAGGGTATCTTTTGTACCCTTTTTCAATTATGTTATAACCTTTTGAAGTGATCTTTTCTAAAATCTCTGCAAGCTCTGCACGTTTTTTATCATTCTTGATATACTCTCTATAAGCATCTAACAGAGGCTTTTCAAACCAACGTACACCAACAGCTACAAAAAGCTCATCGGGAGAGAAGTGCATATAAAAAGAGGAGCTTTGCAGTCTCTTTGCCCTTCCCTGCCAAAATATAATCCCAATACGGTGTTTGATCGGAAGCTTGTTTGATCCCATTCGACGGATATCACGGTAGATTCTAAAAAGCGATTGGTTGATTTTCGGTGCGAAATTGATTGTCGGCTCTAAAGCCATGAGGTGTTCACCCATCTCCTCCACAAAGGCACGAGACGGGTTTAAAATGAGTTCTTGATACTCTGATTTGTGAGCTTCAAACCACTCTTTGTTGTTATTTTGTCGAATAGACTCTAAAAACGGTAGTGTCTTTTTACTAAAACCGTTAAATTCCAAGTAAATCCTTACGCTAATTTTCTATTTCTAAATGCCAGTGCAATTACAACAAAAATAATAGCATAAGTTATCGGTACAAAATCAGGAATCGGCACCGGGTCACCTTTTGCGTATGAGTGCATACCTGCAAGATAATAGTTTACTCCGAAATATGTCATAAGAACCGATGTAAATGCCAATAGTGAGATTACACTATAGTTAAACTCATTGTAGATTGACTTGATAAAGCGTAAGTGAACTACAACTGCATACACTAAGATAGTTACAAGTGCCCAAGTCTCTTTTGGATCCCAGCCCCAGTAACGTCCCCAAGATTCATTTGCCCAGACACCGCCTAGGAAGTTTCCAACTGTCAGTGTTGCAAGACCTATCATTAAACTCATCTCATTGATAGCATTTAACTCTTTAATAGATAGAGAGATCTGCTTTTCATTCGCTTTTGTTTTAAAGATAAACAGTAATAATGTAATGAACCCAAGTAATGCACCAAGACCTAAGAAACCGTATGAACCTGTAATCATCGAAACGTGAATACTTAGCCAGTAAGAGTTAAGTACAGGTACCAGGTTTGTGACTTGAGGATTCATCCAATTTAAGTGCGCTACAAATAGAATAAGACCAGTTAAGATTGATGTTGATGCCAAAGTCATTGGTGAGCGTTTAGAGAAAATAAATCCTGCAAGAACCGTCGCCCAACCGATATAGATCATTGACTCATATCCGTTTGACCATGGAGCATGTCCGGAGATATACCAACGAAGAGCAAGACCAATAGTATGTGCAATAAAGAACAACACTAAAAGATAAAGTGAGCCTTTTGCCACGATTCCCATTTTAAACGTCGGTTTAACTATCTTAATAAAACTAAGAATTAAAAGAATAAATCCCATAATTAGATACAGAGGATATAGTCTTTCAAAAATATTCGCATGGTTGTAGAAAATTTCTGCTTTTATACTGTTTGCACTTGGGTATACAGCTTTACCGAAATCTTTTTGGTACTTTTCAATATGCTCTAAAGCTTTATCCGCATCCGTCCAGTTACCGTCTTGTGTAGCCTTGTCAATTGCCGTAAAATAATCAAATGCCAATGTCTTGATAATAAACGTATATTGAGGTGCCAATGTCTCTATAGCATCAATTGTTGCAAGCCATTTATTATTTTCATCCTGAGGTTTTGGCCAAATTTTAATGAGTGTACCTGTAAATACCATATATACAACATTAACTTTTTCATCAACTTCTAAAGCTTTTTTATCTAGCTTGTTTCTGTCTTTCGGTGCTTTTCTTGTCGCCTCATCTACAACTTCTGCAAGTTTATATCCACGCATATTGTCCGGATCATGGAAAAACTGAGCAAACGATACATATTTTGCATCTTTTGCAGCACCAAGGATCTCGTTCACTTTCGGATCACCTGTACGGATCAGTTTTACATCTTTATAGATATCAGGTCTGATCATCATTCCGATTATTACCTGGTTTGGATCAAGAGATTCACTGCCGACATTCAGTTTCGCACTTCTGTGTACTTTTGCAAGAACTTCTGTAGCTAAAGTATCAAGCGGTTTCATACGTCCTTGCGTATCTTGGACAATTAGCTTTCCAAACTTATCAGCATGTGCTTTATCGAAAGAAAGCATAGTTTTGATTGCAGGATCGACATCTGCCTTTACGTTAGTAACACCAAGTACTAAAAATACTCCCAGTAATGCAGGTACTACTTGGCACTCAGCCGCTTTTTTTGCTTTAGCCGCAAGTTTTGAAAATCTATTATGTTTAGAAAAAAGTGACCAGAACATTCCAAGTGCTAATAAAAAGTATCCAAAGTATGTAGGAAGTGTTCCCGGGTCATGGTTTACCGAAAGTACAGTACCTTTTTCATCACGATCGTAAGATGCTTGGAAAAATCTGTATCCTTTATAATCTAGTACATGATTCATAAAAATTCTATATGGCATATCAACTCCATTTTCTTTATCTACCACTTGTACCTCACTCGCATATGATGCCGGAGACATTGAACCAGGATATCTGTCAAGTTGGAAATCTTTTAATGTAATACTCAGTGGTACGGGGATCTCTTTTGCACCATAACGAAGACTTACATCTACTCCATCTAGATTTACGTGTTCTTGTACACCTTCAACACCCTGTCTTCCGTATAAAAGTACCTCTTTTGATGTATCACCGACACTAACATTAAAACGGAGTACGTCAAGTCCTGCCATTTTCGCTTTTGCATTTGGATCGCTTACAATTTTCTTCACCGCTTTTGGCAAGAATTCTCTTAAAACAAAGCTTCCAAGATCTGTACTATAGAGCATTCTTGTATTGAACACTTCATTAGCATTTGCAACAAGCTCACCTTTAGAACGATCAGCCATTTTAAAATATGAAAGTTTCATATCATGCTTCATATATAGTGCATTATCTTTCATAAATATAGATATAACAGGTTTATTAAACGTGCTTCCGCTTCCAAAGTCAAGTACAAAATTTCCTGCATCATAGTAGCTACCCTCTGCAAGTGCTACTTTTTGCCCTTGTCCACCACCTGTAACCATAAGGGTTAACATTGCTTTACCGTTTGGATCTGCAACGATAGATTCTATTGCATCAGGAATATATTCCACAAGTTTTACATCTACATTTTTATCGTTTACAGTTAATTGAGTACCTAAATTATTAGTACTTCTTTTTGAGAGAAATACTTTTTGTTCAGATGAAGCAGAATCAGTTTTCTCTTTTGCCGTCACATCCAAGTAAACTTCAGAGCTTAAAATAGAACTCATCGTTAAACCCTCACGGATATGCATAGTACCTTCAAAGCCTGCATAACGAGTAATTGCGGCACCAAATAAGATCACAAAAAAAGCTATGTGAAAAATAAAAATAGGAGCTTTTTTTGCCGTAAACATTCTATAGTTGATAATATTCAAAAATAGATTAAATGCAAGAAGTCCTAAAAGTACTTCAAACCATCTGGCATTATAAATTTCAGCCTTTGCCGTCATTGTTCCAAAATCGTTTTCAATGATCGTTGCATACCCAATAGAAAATGCAAATATCAACATTAAAACTGCCATTGTTTTCATGGAACTAAATAGCGATAAAACTTGTTTCATATGTTTATCCTTTTAAAAAAATAATTCTAATAAAGTAAAGATAATGGATGGTAGCAAAATAGCTTTTTCTAATACTATTTTGCTTTTTGAGGAGAGAAATCTAAATCTTTGATGATAATTTCAGTCTGATCTTCTTGTTTTTTCTGAACTTCTTTCATAAGATTAACAGGTCTGTCATTTTTGAAGAACTCTTTTTTAATAACATTACCTGAAGCATCATACCATGTTTGGTACCCTTCTTTGTAGTTATTTTTATATGTTACTTCACTAAATAATTTTCCATTTTCATCATACTCTTTTTGTAGACCCTCTTTTTTATTGTGTTTATATGGAACTACTAAAGCTAACTGACCATTATCAAAATACTCTTTTTGTAAACCTTCTTTATTATCATTTACATAATTTACTTCATGTTTTAATTGTCCGTTTACAAAATACGCTGTTTCTTGCCCTTGCATTTTACCATGATCGTAATTCATTTTCGCAAGTATGCGTCCTTGTTTATCGTACCAGACAAGTTCACCATCACGATTTCCGTCAATATAATTCACGCTATATGCAAGCTGACCCATTTGATAGTATATGTTTTCAATACCCTCTTTAACACCTTCTCTCTTGTCTGTTCTTGTACCGTCTCTATAGTTTGTTTCCGCTTTGAGCTCACCTGTTTCAAAATAACTTTTTACAAGTTCAGCCGACAAAGACACACTTAGACATGAAGCTACCAATAATGAGCCTATATATTTATTCATAAAAATTCCTTCTTGCAGTGTAAATCCCTTTCTAAAGAAACATCGCTTTGCGAGCGGTTCCCTTGTTTTGATGAGCAAATATTGAAAATATTTAGCCATAAAAAATTAAGATTTACTCCAATTACTTCATAATGCAGATTTTATTCTAGTTAAAATTTATAAACATACACTTTAACTAAAATAAAAACTACCCCTTAAAGGGATAGTTTTATTGATTTGGATTATTCCCAACCGTCTCTTACAACTTTAGCAGCTTTATCATATGGATATTTCTCTACTAATTGTTTCACAGAAAGTTTTTGGTCTCCGCCTCTCATGTAGTGCGCTAATGTTACTGAAGCCCAGTAATCATTTTCGTACTCAGTACCTTGAAGTTGCAATGGCACACCTTTTTCGTTAACTGTATGACATGCAGAACATGTAACAGGACCAGCATATTCACCATCTGGTGAGTATTGAAGTGCTTGTTCGTGTGTCGTTACATCAACAGAACGCTCTTTACCGTCATATCTTGTTGAATAAAGTCCGTGTGTAGACTCATGACAAGTTTGACATGCAATATCACCATGCGCTTTAGAGTATCTAAATAGTGAGTATTTATTCGGTAAATCGATTGGGAAGTATTTTCCACCTGTATCTTGTTCAACGAATGGAGCTAAGTGACAATCCGCACAATGAGGCTCAGCTGCTGCTAACCACCAGTCATTACCACCAGAAGCCGCTGCATAAGGAACATCTCCACCCTCTGGATGATTCCAAGGTTTAAGATCTAAAGCACCGTCTTTACCAGCATTTTTAACTAAAGTAGCAGATTTATGCTCAGTATAGTATTTAAGAACTTCGTTGTTACCAGTAGATGTTGGATCTGCAAGTGCAGCAAATTTCTTAGCATCGCCACCAGCAATAACATCAATCATCTCTTTAAGAGATTTATTTCTTAAAGTTTTACCTTCTTGTTTAGAATCATGTGTAAGGTTGTCATAGTTTTGGAACTCTTGAGCAACTTTAGTATGACAGTTAGTACAGTATAATCCTCTTAACTCACCAGCATCTTTACCATGTTCGTCTTTTTTAGCAACATTTTGATATTGCCATTTACCGTAGTTATTTAAGAAGAATGGAGGTTTAGCATTTGGATTAGAGTGAGCATCACGACGTACATAACATCCACCGCCAGATTGTCTGATATCACCTTTAGCAAAACGACCTTCACCGTATCTGTCTGTTACTCTAAATGGATTAGAGTCATCATTCATATTAGGGTTTTGGAAGTGTGTAGGGTGACAAGATTGACACGCTTGTGAACGACCAGCAGCATCAGGCATTGGAACCATAGCTAAGTGGAAACCGTGAATAGCTTCAGTTAAAGTTTTTGCTTTAACAGCTTTATAACCAGTTGCCGTCGGACGAGGCTCTTGTAAGTTACCAGAAACGTTATCACCGTGACAGTCAGCACAGTTTACCATACCAGTTTTACCAAGTCTGTTACTTGAAGCATTCGCTTTGAAATCACTTAAGAATGTAGTACCATGGTGAGCATCGTGAAGTGAAAGAATATTGATACTTGCTTCAGAAAGTCTAGCCATATACTCACTCTCATCTGAGTAAGTTTTCTTCCAGTAATCATATTCTTGATCACTATATTTTAAACCTTCGTCACGTGCCATTTGAGCAGCCTTACCGTTTCTTGAGTGACAAGCATAACAGTTAGGAATATCAACAGGGTTTGTACCGAAGTAAGATACATCTGTACCGTCAGTGTTTTTCATACCTTTACCAGTTCTATCATGCATTTCAACAGTAGAGTATTGGAATGGTTGAAAATCTTTTTCAGTAACAGAACGAATTGTTCCTCTTCTTGTAGAGTCATTAAACGCAGTTAAAGGAAGTCCAAGTGCATCCCATAGGTGAGAAGCAGTAAGAACAAGCTTAACATTTTTAACAGGTGGAACAAGTGTGTCAGTCATAACAACGTTTGTACCATCTTTTCCAGCATAATCCAAGTATCCACCAGAAAGTGGTTTACCAGAAGGTCCAGCATCGATATTTACAGGAATTTGCATACCTACACGTAGACGATCTTTGTCAGTAACACCCGCAGGGATAGTACCCTCAAGATCTTTATAGATAAAAAGGTGTGTCCAAACGTAGTTTGCAACATTATCACCTGCAGAATCTAAGTGACCGTCACCATCAGTATCTTTGGCAACGTTCCAATATCTCATTTTATTACCTTCACTATAAGAGTTGTCTTTAGTGTAGTAATAAAGTTTAACATCATCATCCGGACTTAAAAGCTTCGGTAGCTTCCCACTTTTACCTGTTGTAATAGCTTGAGCTTGGATCGAGTTGTATGGTGGAATCACACAACAATAATCCATACTAAAACCAACACAGTGCATACCTAGTTCGTAGTTAATGAATACATTGTAATCATTTTTTGGTTCATAACCAACTGTTTTCTTGCCGTTAGCATCAACTTCTGTATACTTCTTTAGCTTATTGAGTTTGAACGGTGGGTTCTTATCATAAGCCAAAGCAGTAGTTGCAGTCATTGACATAAAAGCAACAGACGCAGCTAGAGATGTTAATAATGTTTTATTATTCATTCTCTGTTTTCTCCCCTTAATTAAAGTTCAAGGCTAGTATTACATTTAATTATTTAATTAAACTTTAAAGAAGTAAGATTTTCTTATATATCACATTTTTTACTATTTCAATCTTTTTGATGTGATAGTTATGTGATAACCACTTTAATAATTCTTATAATAGTTATAGCAATTAATAATAAAAATATACTCTAGAGCCTGAATTATAGGGAGATTAATAAAATCTAATAAAAATGTGTTATGTTATATTGTGATAACTTAAAATGTTAAAAATTGAGAAGAACTATAAGTAGAAGTATGCCAAATTAACGGCAAACATATTGCATTTTTTCAGGATTCCATCTGAATTTATTTGCAACTTTTTTAAATGCTTTTAAGATAATTGTATCATGTGTATCATGAGAATAAATTACAATTGGAGTGTGATAATATCTATTATAAGATTCTATTGGATGTAATAAAATATCTTTCCATGTGATCTCTATCTTGCCGTCATATGGTTCAAATGCAACTTCAGAGACAACCTCTTTGTTTGTTTCTTTACATTTAAAATGACACTCAATCGAAACACTGTCTATCTTTACATAATCTAAAAGATAAAGAATTTTTTCATCGATAATCGGCATCGAAATACTCCATAAAAATATTTTCTAAGAAGTATTAGCAAAAGTTATTCCAATTTAATGTTTTAAAAGTGTAACCTCAAATATTTTTTTCTCACCCTTTATGAAATTAACATCTCCGCCATGTGCTTGTGCAATCTGTTTAGACAATACAAGACCCAGACCGTTCCCTTTTACTTTTGTACTTTTAAAAGCTTCAAAAAGATTGTCTTCATCAGGGATCGCTACACCTGTATCGCATATTTGGAACCTATGGTATTTTGGATCTTGTGTGTAATTTATCTCTATTCTACCGCTTTCGTTTTCATCCTCTTCTATTGCATCAATTGCATTAGCAATAAAATTGATAAACAACATCTCTAAAAGATCCCTGTCACCGTCAAGTTCTATCTGGTTTTCTGGAAAAACGAAAGTAATCTCTTTAGAGTATCCGTAATAATCTATAGCCATATCTATAGATTGGCGTAATTCACTAAAGTGAAATCTTTTCTTTTTAACATCGATCCCTTTAGAGAACATAAGAGTCGCTTTGATGATTCGATCGATTCTATAAACAGATTTTTGAATCTCTTCAACAATGGGGATATTTTCCGGAATTACTCTCTTTTTAAGAGTTGAACTCATTAAAGAGATAGCACCGATAGGATTACGGATCTCATGGGAAAGGTGCGCAGCCATCTGTCCCATAGTAGCCAGGTTCTCTTTTCTCTTTTGCTCCGTTATATCGGTAGCACTGAGCATCATTTTGTCTTTATATGTAGAACTTTTGACAATGTAAGAGCGGTTTTCAAACTGGATCTCATAATCATCCTCTTGATATTCGATAAGCTTTAAAAGACTCCATAACTCTCTTGCTTTTGAGTTTTGTAAGAAGACGGTGTTATCGTCATTTAAAATCCAAATAGCATTCGGTAAAAACTCAACAACTTTCTCAACGGTATTTTGCAGATGTTCATACGAGGCTTTAAGTTCATTAAACTCGTTTTCAACCTTATAGGTCTGCTCAATTAAAAGATTGAGTTCTTCTACCGTAATG
The DNA here is from genome assembly GCF_029872055.1 of Sulfurimonas sp. C5. Classification (NCBI taxonomy): domain Bacteria; kingdom Pseudomonadati; phylum Campylobacterota; class Epsilonproteobacteria; order Campylobacterales; family Sulfurimonadaceae; genus Sulfurimonas; species Sulfurimonas sp. C5. The sequence continues at coordinate 315,964 of NZ_JARXNQ010000001.1, read as the reverse complement.
CTCTCACTCATTAGATTTTAAACCCTACTAAAATATTATATAAACTGTATGCATCGTCACTTCCCGCCATCTCACGGATAGAATGCATACCCCAAGTAGGAAGTCCTATATCGATAGTATCTATACCTATACGAGTTGCCGTAATTGGACCTATAGTTGAACCACATCCCATGTCACTGCGTGTCACAAACTTTTGGATAGGTTCGTTTGCCTCTTTTGCATTTGCTAAAAAATTTGCAATTGTTGTCGCATTTGAAGCGTATCTTTGGTTTGAATTTACTTTGATTACAACACCTTTATTGATAAAAGGAGTGTGTCTCTCATCGTGCCTGTCCGGATAGTTTGGATGGATAGCATGCGCATTGTCGGCACTAATCATCATAGAACTTCTTACCATTGCCATATACTCTTCATGGCTTGGGAACATTCTTTTAAGAGTTGCTTCTAAGAAATTTCCCCCTGCTCCGCTTGTTGAATCACTTCCAACCTCTTCGTGATCATTTGCAATGAAGATCATAGGTTTATCATCGGCAATACTGCAAATACTCAGCATTCCAACATAACAAGAGAGTAAATTATCTAACCTTGCACTTGCTATAAAGTCATCTTCAAGTCCTATATACGAAGCATTTTGTACATCGTACAGGCTGAGTTCATGTGCAAATATCTCTTCAACATCCATTATGCCTAATTTTTCGAGCTCTTTTTTAATAAATATATCAAAATCAAATTCACCGTTACAAGTCAATACAGGGGAAATATCTGTTTGCTTATTCACTGTTCTCTCTTTATTTGCTTTATCATCAAGATGAATAGCAAGTGAAGGGATCATAGCGATAGCTTTTTTGATGTCTATAAGAACACTTTGTATCTTTTTGGATGTATCACTGTAGTTAATTCTTCCGGCAAGACCTAAATCACGGTCAAACCAAGGATTTAATAATAAGCCTCCGTAAGGTTCGACTGCAAATCTAACTACTTCAAAATCTTTAATGATTGGATTTGGTTTGAGTTTTAGATTTGGTGAATCTGTATGGGCGCCAACAAGTAAATACTCTTTTTCATTTTTAGGATATGTAAAAGCGATGATCGAAGAATCATTTCTAGTTACAAAATACTTTTTCCCGGCTTCAAGGCTCCATTTATCTTTTTCATTAAGTTCTATAAAACCTGCATTTGCAAACATTCCAGCCATATTTTGAGTTGCATGAAACGGTGTAGGTGAAGCATCTAGAAAACCTAAAAGTCCTTCATTAAAATCTTGTTTGGTCATTATAAACCTTTATATACTAAATAGATACGATATTGTACCAAAAACATCAGTAATCATTACATCATATAGGGAATATCCAAATTGGCATCGCGGTCATTTGCACTAAAGTCGTAGCTGTTATCTCCAATCAGCTCAGATGCATTCTTTTGCAGAATTTTCTTCTGTAAAATATGCAAAGATGCGTTTTGTAAATAGTGTTCTAGCTGGGACTTGTAGTATCCGATAATAATAGGATGAATACGTTCCTGATTTGTTTTGAGCGAATCAAATAACTCTTTTATTTGTGAAGAGTTATCTTCATCAAGTTTTGGTAATTTTCGTACTAGATTGCGTACAAACTGTTTTTGGTGATACTCAGTACTCATCCATAATAGTTTGCTTGCTGCAAAAATGTCAGCGCTTTGTTCTGAATAATTATAAAGATATCGGAAATGTTCACACACTATCTCTATATACTGTGGATAATGGTTGAGTACAAAGACAAGCTCCCGTAAGTCACCATCCATAAGTACTTGAAAGAGAGTAGCTGTACGCTTTTTTATCTTCTCCCAGTGCCCGCCATCACTTTTTACTTCACCTAAAAAACTCTCATATTTATCTAATTTATACTCTTCTTCTTCCATAAAAATAGAGATGCAAGAAATATGCCAATGTGAGACGGCTTTTTTTATATAATATCTATATTTTCATTGCCTTCAAGCGCAGAGATAAGCGAAGTACTAACTCTGATCGAAGAGTCTATTACTACATTATGCAGCTTTGAAACAATTGTTACTTTGAGTTCTCTGTTTCCAGGATTTTGTCTGATTAAAGTATAAAGATTTTCAAGTACATCTGTTTTTTCACTCAATTTTACTGCTAGATTGATAGGTTCAAGCGGTACTTCCTGAATTTCTGTTTTTACTTTTTTACACTCTTTTTTCGCCTCTTTAAGCGACATCAGCTTTGTTACACCTATACGGGTAAACATCTCCGTATGGGTAATTTTCACTTTAAATGCCACAGGCTCTTCTAGGTCCATCTCTTCAAGCTCTTTGAGTTTATCCTCAAAAAGCATCATGTCGATATTTCCATGGAAGTCCATAAGACTTACAATCCCAAAAGGATTCCCCTTTTTAGAGATCTTCTTTTGGATCTCTTCCACTTTACCGATAAAGATCGCAAATGAACCGTCTTTAATTGACTCAATCTCAGAAGAGAGTGAATAGGTAAGTTTATCAAGCTCTTCACGGTAACTGTCCATTGGATGACCTGATACATAAAAACCTAAAGTATCTTTTTCAAACTCTAATATCTCTTTTAACTCATACTCATCAGAGTTAGTGAGTTTTAATTCAACCGTTGTAATCTCGGCATCATCACCAAAAAGAGAACCCATGGCATTTTTTCTTGCCTCATTAGCTTTCTTAGCAGTTTCTACTATCTCTTCAATCTGATCTAAAAGAGCTTTTCTTGAATATCCATATCTGTCAAATGCTCCTGCTTTTATGGCACTCTCAATTACACGCTTATTTACTTTTGCAGGGTCGATTCTATTTACAAAATCCTGCAGAGATTTATAATCCCCGTTTTCACGACGTTCAGCAAGCATTGATTGAATTGCAGAGCCACCAACGCCTTTAATCGCACCAAGTCCAAAAAGAACAATATCCTGCCCTTCTTTCTCGATTGCAGAGAATTCTAACAGTGAGTCACAAATATCAGGAGGCCCAAGCTCAATCCCCATACGTTTAAGTTCATCAATATAACGGACAACTTTTTCGGTATTGTCCTTATCAGAAGTTAAAAGTGCCGCCATAAACTCATTTGGATAGTAAGTTTTCAGCCATGCCGTTTGGAACGTTACCATTGCGTATGCTGCAGAGTGAGATTTATTGAAACCGTATCCCGCAAATTTTTCGATCAGTTTAAACAGTTCACTTGCTTTATTATAATCAAGTCCAAGCTTTTGAGCACCTTCTGAGAAGATTCGGTTAAATTTATCCATCTCTTCAACTTTTTTCTTACCCATGGCACGACGAACGATATCCGCACCGCCAAGACTTAATCCCCCAACCGTTTGTACAATCTGCATAACCTGTTCTTGATATACGATCATCCCGTATGTAGGTTCAAGAGTATCTTTTAAGATGTCGAAACTTACCTCTTCAAATGGATAGTAAACTTCTTTTCTTCCATGTTTACGCTCAATAAAGTCATCCAACATCCCCGATTCCATCGGTCCTGGACGATAAAGTGCAAGAACGGCGATCAAGTCCTCAAAGTTTGAAGGTTTTAGGCGTTTATTAAGGTCTTGCATACCAGAAGACTCTATCTGGAACATTCCAATCGTATTACCCGTTTGAATCATCTCGTACACTTTTGGATCGTTTTCATCGATCTGTGTCCAATCAACCTCACGCCCGTAACGCAGTTTTACAAGTTTTTTTGCATTGTCGATTACATCAAGAGTTTTAAGACCTAAGAAGTCGAATTTAATTAGGTCAACATCTTCCATATAGTTCAGCGAGTACTGAGTAACAAAAGTATCTTCTCCCGATGGCTTATAGATAGGTGTTTTTTTCCAAAGTTCCTCATTCGAGATAACAACACCTGCAGCGTGCATCCCGGAGTTACGTTTGAGACCTTCAAGTTTTTTAGCAAATTCCCAAACACGAGCAGCTTGTGTATCTGTATCTATAAGTTCACGAAGCTTCGGTTCTTTTTGGAAAGCTCCATCTTTAAACTCTCCACCCTTTTGTTTTCCGTTAAGGGTAATCCCAAGTTCATCAGGGATAAGTTTTGCCATTTTATCTGCTTGAGAAAGGGGCATATCAAGTACACGGGCAACATCACGGATAACTCCTTTAGCTAAGAGCGAACCAAAAGTAATGATCTGAGCCACCTGATTACGCCCGTATTTACGAGTTACATAATCAATAACTTCCCCACGGCGAGCCTGCATAAAGTCCATATCAATATCGGGCATAGATACACGTTCCGGGTTCAAGAAACGCTCAAAGAGCAAATCGTATTTCATCGGATCGATGTCTGTGATCTCTAAGGCATACGCAACTAACGAACCGGCAGCGGAACCACGTCCAGGACCAACGGCTACTCCCATTTTTTTCGCTTCTTTTACGAAGTCCCAAACGATCATCATATACCCTGGGAACTTCATAGAGTTGATAACATCTATCTCAAATTCCAAACGATCTTTATACTCTTGATGACGTTCGCTTGGAACTATCTCTAAACGCTTTTCAAGCCCTTCCCTACATTTGTATGCAAAGTATTCTGCATCGTTTTTATCCGCAGCACTAAGCCACTTTTTCTTCTCATCGTCACTAGCATCTGCCGATAATGGTGCATCATCTGGAAAGTCAATGTTTAAGCCTTCCTCTTTTGCATACTCTTTTGTAAACTTGAAGTTTGGAGGCGTCGGAGTTTTTACGATCGGCTCAAACTCTTCACATTTATCTACGATCTCCTGCGTATGTACCAAGGCTTCCGGGATATCTGCAAACAGTCTTGCCATCTGTTCTGGTGATTTGATGTAAAATTCGTGAACAGAGTGACGCATACGGTTTGGATCATCGTAAAGTTTATTCATCCCGATACACATAAACGCTTCATGGTACTGTGCATCATCAGGAAATGTATAGTGGGTATCATTTGTAGCTACAACTTTAATTCCCGTCTCTTTACCAATTTGTAAGATCTGCTCATCAATGTTTAGCTGATCACCAATACCGTGACGCATAATTTCAAGATAAAAATCATCTCCGAAAATCTCTTTATATTCAAGGGCAATTCTTTTTGCTTCATCATACCCTTTTGCACCGAACTTTAGATTTCTTTCACTAAGGTTTAGGTGCCAGTTTACTTCACCTTGCAGACATGCAGATGTACAAATAATACCTTCTGAATGTTCACGAAGTACTTGTTTGTTTATACGAGGGAAATAGTAAAAACCTTCAATGAATGCTTGAGAAGAAAGATACATAAGATTCTCATACCCTTTTCTGTTTTTTGCAAACAGACAGATATGAAATCTTTGTTTTGTAGATTTATCATCCATCGTCTCACCGTTATGGATATATCCTTCCATTCCGATAATCGGTTTAATACCGGCATCTTTCATCTGTTTGTAAAAATCGATTGCCCCGAACATATTACCGTGGTCAGTCATAGCAACAGATGTCATACCGAGTTCTTTAACGCGAGAGACTAAATTTGTCAGTTTATTTGCCCCGTCAAGCAGTGAATATTCAGTATGTAAATGTAAGTGAGTAAAAGGATATTTTGACAAAATCACAACCTTTATTTTTAGCAAAAATATATAAAGAGATTATAGTGAAATTGACTTAATTAGAAGTAAGAAAGTTGATTTATTTAAAGAGGTGTAAAATAGGAAAAACCTATTTTACTTTTTCTAAGTATTCACACTCTACAGTGTTTACTTTTACAGTATCACCTTCTAATACGTGATAAGGTACTTGAATAACTGCACCAGTCTCAAGTGTAGCAGGTTTTTTACTTCCACTTGAAGTATCACCTTTGAAGTTTGGTGGTGTTTCAGCAATAACTAGCTCCATAGTTTCAGGAGGAGTTACCGTAATAGCTTCACCTTTGTAGAAAACGATATCTACGCTGATTCCGTCTTTGAACCACATAGACACATCGTCACATTGCTCATGAGTAAGACCGATTTGATCGTATGTTTCGTTATCCATAAACTGAAACATTTCACCGTCATCGTAAAGATATTGCATAGTTTTGTAAGTAATTTCAGGTACTTCAAACTTGTCACCTGCGTGAACAGTTTTTTCAACCACTTTTCCATTTATGAAACTTTTTACTTTCATACGAACGAATGCCGCACCTTTACCAGGCTTAACGTGTTGGAATTCAACTACTTTGTACGGAACTTCACCTATGATAAGACGTACGTTTTTCTTGATATCTCCCATACCAATTGTTGCCATGAAAACACCTTGTTAGAAATTTTTGGGCATTTTACAAAAAATCTGCTTAGAAATAAATTTTATGATGTATAATTTCACTCTACATTGAGCCCTAACTTTGACTTTTTTAAGGACAAGCTTATGTACCTTTTTTTTTAATTTAGGAGCATTTAAATGGTAAGTAATAAAGAACTTATAAAAAAATACTACGACATGTGGAACAAAAGAGAATTTGACAAAGCATCTGAAATTTTAGATGAAAACATCAGTTTCAGAGGTTCGCTAGATATTGCAGTAAAAGGTCTTGACGAATTTCAAGAGTATGCAAAAATGCTTACGACTGCATTCGGTGATCTTTATCATGCAGTTGAAATTACTGTTGTTGAAAACAATTTAGCAGCCGTATATGTAACTTATACAGGGAAACACGTCGGCACTATTCTCGGTTGTGAAGCAACAAAAAATAAATTTAACTATACAGGTGCAGCTTTTTTTCAGTTTAGAAACTCTAAAATAGCTTCTATCAATGTTTTAGGTGATCTTAATTCACTTTATAAACAGTTACAAAGCTAAGGTAAGCATATCTATGAATATATTTTATACAATTGTCGCACTTATTATCACTTTTATGACGCTAAAAACGCTTTCTTTTTCAATTGAGAAGATAGCAAGTGTTAAAAATGTAAGTAATAGACGATTGTTTTATATATTAAAGTTTTTTAATATCATTATTTATGTTTCACTTTTTATAGTTCTTGCGACTATCTGGGGTGTTGAGTTTAACGGTTTAATGGTATTTTTATCTTCTATGTTTGCAGTGATAGGGATTGCACTTTTTGCTCAGTGGTCAATTTTGAGTAATCTTACATCGAGCATTATTATTTTCTTTACGTTTCCCGCTCGTGTGGGAGACAGAGTAAAAGTGCTTGACGGGGATGATTCGGTGATAGGTGAAATCAAAGAGATTACCCCTTTTCAGATCGAAATCGAAGATGATGAGAAAAATCTCGTTCTTTATCCTAATAACATGTTCTTACAAAAACCTATAGTTAAACTAGCAAAAAAATCTAAAGAAAAAGAGGATGCTATTCACTAGCATCTTCCTCTTTTTTTGCCGGTGCTTTTGATGCTTTTAGAACAATGTTTTCATTGTTTTTATACGTACGAAGCAGTTTAATGGAAACTTCCCCTCTATGTTTTGAAGCCATCTGATAATTTGTTTGATAAGATATTGTAGCTATCACAGCTGTTTTTGTATTATTCAGGGCGAAAGAAATACTATGTGATAGCCCTAACTCTTTCATAACCTCATGTGTTACTTTTTCTATTTCGTCAAAGTCACTGTCAACGGAGAACTCAAACTCTACAAGGTTATTGATAAAACCATCTTTTTTTCTTGAATAGTTGTAAAAAACTTTTGTGAAAATATAGCTGTTTGGCAAATAGATTGTACGCCCTACGTTTTTAACCTCTTTGAGGTTTGTATAATCCTCAATCTCATGAAGCTTTATCTTCATCAAAGAGATATCTACAATGTCTCCAATTGTATGCTTTGTCTCAAACTGTACCATAACACGGTCACCGATTCTGATTACATTGCTAAATAGTATGTAAATTGATGCCGCCAGGTTTAAAATAACCTCACGCATTGCCAATGTCAATGCAGCTGCGGCAACACTTAGAAAAGTTATAAAATAAAGCAGATCATCGATATAACGAACGACCAAAAAACCGAAAATGAACAGAACATAGATCCCTGTAAAAAATCTGTTCTTCATGCTTGTATACCAATACACACCTTTATAAAGCAGATACGATAACAACAGTACCAAAATCGTAGTTATATGTTTGAGTAAATTATGTGTCTCATACTCTTTATAACTCTCATACAAGTCTGTTTTTGCATCAAGCAGATTTGAATATGTTTTATCAATATTCTCTTTGAACTCTTCAAAATAAGCAATATCTTTTTTTGATACGTATAGATTTTTATTCTTTTTATAATCATTTTGTAGCATTGAAAGTGCTAAATAAAAATCATTTTTTAAGATGATATATCTTTCAATTTTATACTCAAGTTCATTACTTCCTTTATGTGTTAAATACTCATAAAGATTTACTTCCGGCTTAACAATCTTATAAGGGTATAACAATGTGTCAAACCCCTTATTTTGCTCATACAAATTGAGTTTTGATTTTTGCAGTTCCAGTCTTTGATGCAGTTCCTCTGACAGAGTTGGGTTGTTTTGTACCCTTTTTATTCTACTTTCCAACTTTACAATGTTATTGATGATAACCTTATAATTTTTTGCATTTATATAAGACTTAATCCACACATTGTCAGTGTCCCAAATATTTTTCTCTGCTTCTTCGGCAAAAAGAAAAATACTTAAAGTTAGAAGAAAAAACAGTGTTCTCATTGTTACTCGATTATCTCTTCATTATGAAGTTCGTCAAATTCACTTTGCTGGATTGCATCTTCACTAAAATACTCTATTTTATCCTCTGCAATGTTCAGGTTTGTTATATTTGCAATATGAAAAATAGCATCCCCCTCTTGAGCAAGAGGAATTTGTGACTTTCCTATAACTACCCCATTAAACGGAGCTTTAATCTCATGAGAAACATCTTCTAAAGGATCGTCGATATAAGCTAAAACATCATCATTTTCAACAATATCACCTAGTTTTTTTACAGTTCTAAGAATACCGCTATGACTTGAACGGATCCATTTGCTTGTTCTTGTAACAATAGGAGTTTTTTTCTTCGTTTCTTTTTTTGTCACTTTAGGTAAATTTCCGTTAGCACGAAGAACGTTGATAATCCCTTTTACACCAATACGAATTGAACTCTCATCAAAACGGAGTGCTTCCCCTGCTTCATATAGTAAAATAGGCACTCCATTTTGTTGTGCTTCGGCACGCATAGAACCGTCCAATAATGCCGAGTGTAATACGACAGGTGCTTCAAAAGCTTTAGCAAGTTTTGCCGTATATTCATTATCAAGATTCGTTCTGATTTGAGGTAAATTTGTCTTATGAATAGAACCTGTATGCAGGTCTATCCCTAAAGAACACTTAAGTACTACCTCATCAAAAAATATTTTTGCAATTCTTCCTGCCAAAGAGCCTTTTGAACTCCCGGGAAAACTTCTGTTTAAGTCCCTTCTGTCAGGCAGATAACGAGAGAGGTTCATCATCCCGTATACATTAACCGCAGGAACTAAAATCAAAGTACCTCGAATCTTTTTTAAGAGATTGAGCTTTTTCAGTCTGCGTATAATTTCAATACCGTTTAACTCATCTCCGTGTAATGCGGCACTTATAAATACAATAGGACCGTCTTTCCTACCTCTAATAACATTTAAATGGAGATTTGTAGGAGTATTATAGAGTTTAGGCAAAGGGATATTTATAGTATTAAATGTCCCTTTTTTAACCTCTACACCACCAATTACTAAGGCTTCATTTGCCACATTATGCTCCGATGTTATCTTTTTTAAGTCTTTTTTTCTTCGTTGTACTTGCTGCCGGTGTTACGTTTGATTCAATATAATCCATAATTTTTCCCGCAATATCAAGTCCCGTAGATTTTTCAATCCCTTCCAGACCCGGAGAAGAGTTTACTTCCATAACAAGCGGTCCACGTTTTGACGGAATCATATCTACACCGCAAATACCAAGTCCCATATGTTTAGCAGCTGCCAGTGCCGTCGCTTTCTCTTTACGATTCAGTTTGTGTGCTACAGCCTTACCACCTTGATGCAGATTCGATCTAAAATCACCCTCAGCACCTTGGCGACGCATAGCACCTACAACTTCACCGTTTACTACAAATGCACGAATATCAGCACCGCCTGCTTCTTCAATATATTCTTGAACAAGAAGGTTTACATCCATTCCGTAAAATGCATCTAAAACCGATTTTGCCGCTTTTTCACTGTCAACTAAAACAACACCGACACCTTGTGTCCCTTCCAAAATTTTAAGAACCAAAGGGGCACCGCCGCTAAGTGCTATCACGTCTTTTGCACTTGATTTATTCGAAGCAAAAACAGTTTTTGGCATATCCACGCCATTTTTTGAAAGAATTTGCAGACTTCTTAGTTTATCTCTACTTCTTTTAATCGCTAAAGAGCCCGAAGTTGAAAACACATCCATCATCTCAAAGTGTCTCACCATTGCAGTTCCGTAAAATGTACGGCTCGCACCGATACGTGGAATAATAGCATCAGGAGCAGGAAGACGTTTACCTTCATAATTGATCTTCAACTCCCCTTTCATAATCTCGATAGAACATTTCAAATAATCTATAACTCTTACATCCCAATTTTTTTGCTTGGCAGCTTCAACTAATCTTTTTGTAGAATATAATTCTTCATTTCTCGATAATATATAAACTCTCATATCAACCCTTTTATTTTGCTACATACTCTAACGCAACATCTACTAAAAATTTATCTTTTAAAAATTTTCTTCCTATAAGCATAGGAAATTTCATATCTTTACGATCTGTCAAAGAGATAACACCATGATACTTTTTCCCGAAAAACTCTACTTCTACTTTAATTGAGGGGCGTATCTGTAACTCTCCATTAGAACTTTTTACTTTTTTAATTTTGTATATAGGCAGTGAAAAACGTTTATTGTTATATGCCTCATGTACATCATCTAAAAGAGTAAAATGAACAACACCATCTTCTACAACTATGTCATCACAATGCAATGCATTTGAATCTGCACCAGTATCTACTTTTGCATCTAGATCAAATAGTTCTAGGTCGATGATAGATATCTTCTCCCGTCTACCGATTATTTTTTTATCCATAAACACATCCATATCGCTAATTTATAAACATTATAGCACCAAAAATATAAAATAAATCCCTAAATTCACATTGTTTCGATAGAATTACCAAAAAATTATTTGCGAGTATAAAGATGTCAAAGTTCCCACTTGAAGAGATAGCAGAATATAGAAAGAAATTAGCACAACATCCAGTGTATGCGGCAGTTAAAAACCTAGATGATTTAACTCTGTTTATGCAGCACCATGTTTACTCTGTCTGGGACTTCATGTCTTTGGTAAAATACCTGCAAAACTGTTTTGCCCCTGCGCAAACACCGTGGATGCCTCTTGGCAACACAGACGTACAAAGATTTATAAACGACATTGTTTTAGAAGAGGAATCTGATCAAGGCTTGCCTCTTGCTGACGGCACTCCGACATATACAAGCCATTTCAGCCTTTATGCTCAAGCGATGGAAGAAGTAAGAGTCGGAAGTTCTCAAAACGTATTTCAGTTTTTAGAGACTGTTAAAGCCTCTTCTGTGGAATCAGCACTACAAACAGAGATTGCACCTTTTGCTTCAACAGAATTTATGAAAACGACATTTGGCTTTATAAATAGCAATAAACCTCATCTCATAGCGGCAGCATTTGCTCTTGGTCGTGAACACATCATCCCTCAAATGTTTCGTGCACTGCTGGAAAAAATGGCTATCAAAAAAGAAGACACCGAAGTGTTTCACTACTACCTTGAGCGTCATATAGAACTAGACACTGATCACCACGGACCAATGTCGCTAAAAATGTTGGAGATACTCTGTGAAAATGATCCGATCAAGATCGAAGAAGCAAAACAAGCTGCGATCAATGCGATCGAAGCAAGAATAAAATTCTGGGACGGTGTTTTAGAGGTTATTGAGCAAAACAGAGCGTTTAATTCATACTCTCGCAAAAGTATTTTGTCTTAGTAAATAGACTACTTTTTACTTACCAAATACGGCATAAACATAAAAAGCAGCAGTGAAATTGTGTATGCCGTAAATGCCATGCTGTCTCTGCTATCTAAATACTGCCCGATAGAGATATTTTGCAGCCACAATACCACGCTAAACTCTATAGCTAAAAGAAGAACTAAGGCAATTGCACCGACAGCCAATTCGTGAATGCGTTTAGTTAACTGTTCTCCCCGTTTCATAATAAAATTTGCCGCTATTATCATAGTAACAAGCATAATAGGCATCTCACTTAGTTCTGCCATTCTAGTACCCAGTTTCGGCTCCAACCATAAGACTCTGATCGTCCCCAAAACAAAACCCATTGTGAAAACAATTGCGAAGTATGTTAAAGCTTTTTTAAGAACTATGTTTTTCATAAGAGGACTCCGTTAATTTGCTTTTCTTATGCATTATATATTGAGTAGCTTGAAATTATCTAAATGTATAATTTGAAGAAGCTTTAAACAGAAGTTACCATTCCCATTAGGAGAAGAATGGGAATGTAAAGGAGAACTTAGAAAAGGGGAAAAGGTTGTTACTTAACCTCTATAGTTTTTGTTTTAGTTGATGTATCCACTTTCGGGATTACAACTTCTAAAACACCGTTATCTGTACTTGCCGTAATGTTTTCAGTGTCGGCATCATCAGGAAGGGAAAAACTTCTTGAAAACTTTCCAAAGCTTGTTTCAACTTTGTAGTAGTCTTCCTCTTTCACTTCCTCTTTAAAGTTACGCTCACCAGAGATGGTAATATTTCCGTCTTTAACATCTACCTTGATGTCCTCTTTTTTGACACCCGGCAGGTCAACGTCAACGTGGTAAGCAAACTCACCTTCACGCGTGTTTACACTAGGTGTAAATGCACTGATGCCACCCTCTTTGTCTTTCATACTGAATGGTTGCATCATTCTTTTCTCTAAAGCTCTGAAATCTCTATATGGATCAAAAGCTGTTAAATACATGATTGACTCCTTATATGCGAATTTATGTTTTTGAGAACAGTATTATTGCAATTAAATAAAATTTTTTTTGCTACTTTAGTTACATAAGTATCCAAATGGTATAATTCCTTTAAAAGTTACCAATTTTAGGAATTATTTTATGGAATTCAAGCTCGAAGCGACAAGCGGCAAAGCACGTGCTGCGACTATAAAAACTGCTCACTCTACAATTACAACACCTGTATTTATGCCTGTAGGTACTGTTGGAAGTGTCAAATCTCTTGACGTACATGATGTTTTAGATCTTTTAGGTGCTGAAATCATCCTTGCAAATACTTACCATATGTACTTACGCCCCGGAGATGAAACGGTTAAAAAGATGGGGAAACTTCACGGTTTTACAAAGTATCCGAAAAGCTTCTTAACTGACAGCGGCGGTTTTCAGGCATTCTCACTGAGTGACAATTCTAAACCGAAAGAGGACGGGATCGAGTTCCGCTCACATATTGACGGAAGTAAACACTTCTTTACACCGAAAAAAGTTATCGACATCCAGTTAAACCTAGGCTCAGACATTATGATGATCTTAGATGACCTTGTAGCACTTCCAAATACACAAGAGCGTATAGCACTAAGTATTGAGCGTACTACAAAATGGGCAGAGGAATCGATCGAGTATTTCCGAGCGAAACAAGCTGAGGGTGTCGGTGTTGATCAAAACATTTTTGCGATCATCCAAGGGGGAACTGATAAAGCGTTCCGTACAAAAAGTGCACAAGAGTTATGTGCCCTGCCATATGACGGTTTTGCAATCGGTGGTCTTTCGGTAGGTGAAGCAAACCAAGATATGTACGACACCGTTGAGCACACTACTCAGTATATGCCAGAAGACAAACCACGTTATTTGATGGGTGTTGGAACTCCTGAAGATTTGATAGAGAACATCGAGCGCGGAATAGACATGTTTGACTGTGTTATGCCGACACGTAATGCTCGTAACGGTACGCTATTTACTTCATTTGGAAAGTTAAACATCAAAGGTGCGGCTTTTAAAGAGGATGACGCTCCGATCGATCCTGAGTGTGAATGTTTGACATGTAAAACATACTCGCGTGCATACATCAACCATCTTTTCCGTTCACGTGAGATCGCTTACTTTAGATTGGCGACTATCCATAACTTGCACTATTATCTCAATCTTATGAAACAAGTACGTCAAGCGATTTTAGAAGATCGTTTTGCAGAATTTAAAGCGGAGTTTTACGCGAAAAGAAGTTAAAACTCTTTTTGCATATTCTATACTACAAGACATATTTTTCTTATAACGGAACATAGAATGTATATTCTTTTAGAACTCTGAAAAAGGATGCAAAATGGAATTACATCATGTAATAGTAGAAAAACTTTGTAGTTGTGCAAAACGTGAAGGGATGGGACAAATCACATCTTTTGAAGATAAAGAGACTGCTCAAGATGCTGCCGTTAAGCAGTTGGCATTTATGCAAAACAGTTTTTGCGGAAAACATGAATTTGACATTACAGAAGTGAATGATCACTTTGTAATTGGTATGCTTGGAGGATGTGACTGCGGTTCACATGACAAACATTAAAGCAGAAACACCGAAACTTCTCTATGGAACAGCATGGAAAAAAGAGAAAACTGCTGAACTTGTAGAAAAAGCATTGAAATTGGGTTTTAGAGGGATTGACACAGCCTGTCAACCCCGTCACTATAACGAAGCAAGCGTCGGTGCAGCACTAAAACGTGTTGCATCAGAAGGTCTGGAACGTGACAAAATATTTGTTCAAACAAAATTTACTCCCGTTGAAGGTCAGGATCCCCATAATATCCCCTATGATAAAAACGCTCCGCTAGAGACTCAAGTTTTCCAATCGTTTGAGCAATCAAAAATCAATCTTCAAACAAACTATATAGACTCGTATATCCTCCATTCCCCTCTTTTTCCTTTTCAAAATCTATTGAAGGTGTGGAATTCTATGGAGAAACTTGTTCATCAAGGGGAAGTAAAACAGCTGGGAATTAGTAACTGTTACGATCTTACGACTTTGAAACGTTTATATGAAGCTTCTGAAATAAAACCTGCCGTATTGCAAAACCGTTTTTACAAGGATACCGACTATGATGTAGAGCTACGTAATTTTTGTAATGCAAACAATATCCAATACCAAAGTTTTTGGAGTCTCAGTGCAAATCCGCATCTTTTAGAAAGTGAACCTGTTATACGCGCAGCAATGAAACACGGTGTTGAAGCAGCGCAAATTTTATATGCTTTTTTAATATCAGAAAACATTGTTCCCCTTGATGGCACGACGTCAGAACAACATATGATAGATGACCTGAAAGTTTCAGAACTCTCTTTAAGTGCAAAAGAGCTTGAATTAATTAAACAACTTCTAGATTAATAAGTTTTAGGCTAAAAGATCAGGTTTAATACTTTTTTTAAGTATGCTATTTATATATAAAAGATAAAATATTTTTCATGGGATATATGGGAAAAATTAATAAATCAATTTATTTTATTGCACTTACTGCAATCGCATTTTTTATAGTTAATGAAGTGTCGTCATTTTGGTTTGGTTTGGAGAAAGAGAAACAAGCCGTTTATCAAAAAGACCAAAGTGTTTTGAACAATCTGATGAAAGCTCAACTGGAAAATGTCAGAATCCTCTCTGACCTTTTATCTACAAATGAATTTGTCCTAAAAGGATATGAAGAAGACAACCCAGAAATTATTAAAGAACACATAGGACCAATTTGGAATAAAGTGCGTAATGAAAAGCTGACATATGAGATCCACTTTTTTAAACCGCCTGCAATCTCGTTTGTAAACTTCTCAAACTTCAACTCTCTAGGTAAAAACCTCTCAAACGTTAGAACAGACATTCAATGGGTAACAACATCGTTTCAACCGAGTACCCACTTGCTTATGTGTAAAACATATGCAGGTTTACGTGCTACAAGCCCTATTTTTGATGAAAACGGAAAAATTCTCGGAGGACT